>JAPLDC010000206.1 GCA_026391935.1 Bacteroidota bacterium
ATGGAAAATAAAAAATCAAAGAATGGTATGCGGATTTTTATTATAGAAGATGATAAATTTTATAACAAATTTTTATTCCATCACTTGTCACTGAACCCTGATAATATAATTGAAAGTTATTCAACAGGAGCAGAAGGTTTGAAAAGTCTATATAAAAATCCGGATATAATTATTTTAGATTATTCACTTCCGGATAATAATGGAGCCACTTTACTTCGCAAGATAAAAGAAAGTAATCCAGATATTTTTGTAATTGTAGTTTCTGGGCAGGAAGATATTTCCACAGCTATTCAATTATTAAAAGAAGGTGCATCGGATTACATAGTAAAAAATGATGAAACGAAAGATCGACTGTGGCTTTCAATTGGAAATCTAAGAGATAAGATATTAATGAGGGAAGAGATTGTTGAATTGAAAAAGGAATTGAAAACACAATATGATTTTTCTGAAACAATGGTTGGTATCAGTGATGCGATGAAAAAATTATATCCATTGATTGAAAAAGCATGTAAGTCAAGTATCTCTGTATCTATTTATGGCGAAACAGGTACAGGGAAAGAAGTTTCAGCGAAGACGATACATTATAATTCCGCAAGAAAGAAAGGGAAATTCGTTGCTGTAAACGTAGCTTCCATTCCTAGCGAGTTAATAGAAAGTGAGTTGTTTGGTCACGAAAAAGGAGCATTTACCGGAGCCATTTCCAGAAGAATAGGTTTGTTTGAAGAAGCTAATAATGGCACTCTTTTTTTAGATGAGATCGCAGAAATGGAATTGACGATGCAAGCTAAATTACTAAGGGTATTGCAAGAGAAAGAACTCACTAGAGTAGGAGGCAATGACGTTATTAAGTTTGATGCAAGAATTATTATTGCGACTCATCGTGATTTGGCAGAGGAAGTTAAAAAAGGAAGGTTTAGAGAAGATTTGTATTACCGACTCCTTGGTCTTTCTATCTTTTTGCCACCGCTAAGAGAAAGAGGTTCCGATATTTTATTATTAGCAAAACATTTTATAAAAGAATTTTGCAAAACAAATAAACTGGATCTAGTAAAAATGTCTTCCGGTGCGCAGAATAAACTTATGGAATATCATTTCCCGGGTAATATTCGCGAATTGAAATCTGTCATAGATTTAGGATGCGTGATGTCGGAAAATAAAATAATTGAAGCGGAGAACATAAAATATAGTTCTAGTGCAGCCGCGAATGATATTGTTTTAACAGACATGACATTAGATCAATACAATCAAAAGGTAATAGCCAGTTATTTAGAAAAATACAATAACAATGTGTTACTTGTTGCTCAAAAATTGGATATAGGGAAATCAACGATATACAGGATGCTAAAAAGCAATAAAAATTAATTCAATTTTGATCGGCATATACAATATGAAGAAAATTGATGATATAGAAAAGCTTTTAAAAGCAGAAATGCAAAAAACTGAATTTCTTGAAAAAGAATTACTAAATAAAAAAAAAGAAATAGAAGAAATACTCTCTAATAGTGCTTATGAAACCTATAAAACTGTTATTGAATCAGCAAATGATATTATCTTTAAAACAGATATTAAAGGTCATTTTATATATGTAAATCCTTCAGCAGAAAAGAGTGTTGGCTATACGAAAGATGAATTAATCGGAATGCATTTTTTGTCAATTATTCAAGATGGTTTTAAAGATAAAATTTTTGATGCCTATCTCAATCAGCTCAATTTAAAAACCTTAACTTCTTATTACGAATTTCCAGTTGTTCGAAAAGACGGCATAATAATTTGGGTTGGACAAAATGTTCAGCCTATTATGATTAATGGAAATGTAGCTGGATTTACTGCAATTGCAAGAGATATTTCCGAAATAAAAAAATCGCAGGAGCAATTAAAAATAATGAATATACGACTGGAGTCTATATTCAATAATACAATTTCAGGACAACTTTTCGAAGATAATAATCGAAAAATTATTATGGTGAATGAGAAATTTCGAGAAATTTTTCAGTATAAGTTAAAGCCCTCTGATATACTAGACATTGATTTTATGGATAGGGTAGAAAACTCACCCATCTATTTTTTTGATGGACAGCAGCATTTAAAAAAAAAAAATAAATGTCTAAAAGAAAAGATCTCTGTTTTTTCACAAGAAGTACTGCTTGCAGATGGACGAATTCTAGAATATGATTACATTCCTATTTTTATCGATAAAAAATACACCGGACATTTATGGAAATATAG
>JAPLDC010000080.1 GCA_026391935.1 Bacteroidota bacterium
GCAGGATTATAATTCATCGTTAGGCTATTTGCAGCCCAAGTAGTAGTTGCTGCTCCTGTAGCGTATTTTCCTTGAGCAATTGTATCTCTTGTAACACCATTGGATTTAGTTAAATAAGCCAATACAAAAGCTGAATCTCCAGCCATCGGTGAGTACTTCGAAACAAATGACAAGGTCGTTGGACGACCAACCATAGGCTTACCGTAAGCAAGTCCGGGAGGCGTAATATTAATTTTACCCATTACCAAAATTCCGGCAGTGTCAATATTTCCAGAAGTATAAGGACTTGGAATTGCTGCACCAATTACTTTCACTGTTTTAATTTTTGCTGAAGACAATCCTCCACCAGGTAAAATAGTTTGCTTAAATACCGATGTGTCGGTACCTACAAGTGTTAAAGCATTTAAGCTAGCCCAGCCTTGTGGATCTTGAATAGTAGCAAATGGAGGAGCAGAGGCTCCCCAAATTTCAAAATGAAGATCTGGAGCTTGTGCTAATCCATTAAAAACAAAAGCGATCATTGCTGTTGCAGTAAATAATATTTTTTTCATTTGACCTAAATTAAAGTGGATAACAAATATAACATTTATATTTTCTATTTTTTGCATAAAAATAAAACGCTGTAATAATTAAATTACAGCGTTCTAAAAAATAAAATAATAATTATTTCGCAACTGTAAATTTACCGCGATTAATTATACCCTGATCTTTTCCGATTATTGCATATGAATAAATACCATTTGCATAATTAGAAATATTGACAGAAGTATTATCACCTGAAATGGTAAATGTATCTATCAAACGGCCTGCAACATCAAACATTTGAACAGAAGAAACTTTAGAAGCTTCTACTGCAAAAGCCCACCAAGTATATCCGGTTGTTGAATCTGCTGATACCATAGCATTAGTAACCCAAGAACCAAATAAAAACGCATCCGTAGTATCATGTTTAACAATTGTTTCTTTACTACGAAGAACATTGTATGTTCCCAAAGGAGTTGTAAGTGAACCCCAAGCATCAACCAAAACACTTTTTTGTTGAACAGATTTTTGTCTGATCGAATCTACAACAAAACCGATACCCGGATCAACACCAAAATAGAAAGAAGGAACATTTTGTGTAAAGTTGTTTGAAAAAGACATTAAGTAAGTCTCAGGGAAATTCATCAAAATTTCCGAAGGTGTATTCACCTGATTAATTATCATTGGACCTGCACCAAGATTAGCTGTTCCAGAGAAACCTTGTGATGTTAAACCTGCAACAGCGTTAGTCATATAAGCATAGTTATTTTGCCATCCTTGTTTCATAACTAAATTAGAAGTTGGAAAATGAACGTTCGGAACCCAAGATGCAGAAACAAATGTCAAAGTATCAGTGGTTGAGGTATTCAACATACTCATATTCCAAGTTTGGCTAACACCTGCTGTACCAACAGATAAAGCAACTGAAGGTAATGTATCATTCGCCTGATAAATAACTTTTATTGGAGAAGCAACATCGGCTGTAGTGACGGTTATTTGAGCCGTTGAACTCAAAGAACCAATAAATATAGCTGAAATAAAAAGTAAAGATTTTTTCATGTTTTAATATTTAAAAGTTTGGATTAATGTATAGACAAATATACAATATTTGGATATCAAAATAAAATTCTGATGGATGAATGAAAATTAGACCGTTTCTTAGAAAATTTCAAGAACAGACAGTGCTGGCAAATGTTTTATCGTTTTTCCCACATTGAATTTCTTCAAAAGTAAATTATAAAAAACGTTAAATCTACCGTTTGTGACTTCATGAAATAGTGCTAAGCAATTTACAATGAAAATAAATTGGGATAAAAACAAATCTATACAAAGGATTGCATATCATGCAATTTACTGTAGGTTCCATTTAAGGCAAGCAACTGAGAGTGGGTGCCACGTTCGATGATCTCCCCTTTTTGCATTACGATAATTTCATCGGCATGCTGAATAGTGGACAAGCGATGAGCAATAACAACAGATGTGCGGTTTTTCATCAAATTTGATAGCGCATAATACTTATCCGTTGTCGCTGACCACCCGACATTTTACTGCCTCTATCACCAATATTTGTTTGATACCCCTCTGTCATTTGAACAATAAAATCGTGCGCATTTGCTATTTTTGCTGCTTCGATAACCTTTTCCTCTGTCACACCTTCGATACCAAATGCAATGTTATTATAAACGGTGTCGTTAAACAAAATGGACTCTTGTGTCACAATGCCCATCAGGGCACGCACATCCTTTATTTTCGCATCTTTGATGGAAACACAGTCAATTAATATTTCTCCTTTAGTGGTATCGTAAAAGCGGGGTAACATATCCGCTAAAGTGGTTTTCCCGGAGCCAGATTGTCCGACCAAAGCGATTGTTTTTCCCTTTTCGATCTTTAAATTGATATTATTCAATACCCACCCGACTTCTCCTTCGCGATAAGCAAAGGAAACATTTTTGTATTCAATTTCTTTTTCGAATTTCTTGATTGAAACAGGATTTGCAGCATCTTTTATACTCACCTCAGCATTAATGATCTTATCGATACGTTCCGCAGAAGCCAATCCTTTTTGAACACTGGTATAGGCTGTTGTAAAAGATTTAGCAGGTGATAATAACTGAGAGAACAAAGCAAGGTAGGTTATAAACACTTCGCCATCCATTGAATGATCTCCGATCACCATTTTACCCCCTAGAAACAAAATCACCACCAATACCGTTACACCCATGAATTCACTCAATGGAGAAGCGAGGTCACCCTTTCTGTACATCTTGATACTAATATCTGTGTATTGTTGGTTTTCACTTCGAAATTTTTCGCTGATATTTTTCTCCGCATTAAATCCTTTGATGATGCGTAAACCGCCTAAAGTTTCTTCCATAATCGAAAGCAAAACTCCCATTTTTTCTTTCCCCTTTGCAGATGAGCGTCTCAAACTTTTCCCGATTATACCGATCACTATGCCCGAGATTGGCAATAATACGAATGAAATCAGCGTTAACAGCGGATTCATAAAAACCATCAAAATGAGAAAGAAAACGATGTTCAAAGGTTCACGAAAAATCATTTCGAGCGATTGCATAATGCTCCATTCTATCTCCTGAACATCAACAGTCATACGGCTCATGATATCACCTTTGCGTTCTTCGGAATAATAAGAAAGTGAAAGGTCAAGGGATTTATTGAAAATTTTATTCCGCATGTCACGCACGACACCATTGCGGAGCGGGGCAAGGAAATACATGGCGAGATAACGAAAAAGATTTTTTAAGAATATTGTGGCAGCAGTGAATAAACAGATCCATATTAATACACTTATTTTTCCGTGATCCTCGGCACCTTTTGCAAGTGAATAATTCAGCTGATCGAGAAACCCTCCTGTACTAAAATGCCATACCGGCTTTTTTTCCGCAATCGCTTTCAAAGCATTCGGATCATTCGAAAATAAAACTTTCAAAAAAGGCAAAAGCATCAAGATAGAAAAGAGAGAGAAAACTACTGAAAGTACATTAAAAATGATGTTCCAAATAGCGTAACGCCAGTAGCCTTTTACATACCTAAGAACACCGAAAAATTTTTTCATTTATAATTTAAGTAATTAAATTAGTGACGAATAATGTGCAAATATACTATTTGTCGCTGTTTATTGTTAATTTTGCTACTTAAATTACGTTAAATTATGGATTCGACACGACAGTTAAAAGTATCCCGGCTGATACAAAAAGAGCTTGGTGAAATATTCCAAAGAGAGACACGCATTCTTTTTGGTAATGCACTAATTACTGTAACACAAGTAAGGGTTAGTCCGGATCTGGGAATAGCGAAAGTATATGTGAGTTTATTCAATGTACCAGACAATAAAGAATTGCTTAAATTAATTCAAGTCCATACAAAAGAAATCCGCACAAAATTATCTGACCGTATCAAAAAGCAAGTTCGCATCATTCCAAATCTTGTATTTTTTCATGACGATTCGTTAGATTATGCTATGCGCATTGATGAGCTACTAAAAAAGTAACCCATCGAATTACGAATCTTATACCAATAAAACGAAATATGAATTTTTGAATTAATTTTTGCAATTCGTATTTTTCGTAAATTAATTTGTAATTCGTTGGAATAAAAACAGCCCAATCTTGAATCTACCTTTCTTCATAGCAAAACGATACCTGGTTTCAAAGAAATCACACAATGCCATCAATATTATTTCGGGTATTTCTGTAGGTGGAATTTCTATTGGCACTATGGCGCTTGTAATTGTGCTTTCTATATTTAATGGATTATCAAGCCTAGTACAATCACTTTATAATTCTTTTGATGCAGATATAGAGATCACTATCAAGCAAGGAAAAACATTTTTTCCGAACACTTCTGAATTTCAATCTTTAAAGAAAATTGAAGGAGTCGCCTATTATAACGAAGTAATCGCAGGAAATGCTTTGTTGAAATACGATGACAAACAATGTATTGCTACTATAAAAGGAGTGAGTGCAGGTTTTGAAAAAATGAGCAGAATAGACACACTCACAAGAGAGGGTGATTTCAATATTAATAAAAATAATATTGTTATCGGTAAAGGCATAAGTTATGTGTTGCAATCTCGTCCGGGTGACCTTTCCTCACTCATTTCCATTTATGCCCCTAAACGAGGAAAAATAAATTCTTTAAATCCGGAAGACGGATTAAATGAAATAAAGGCATATCCTGCAGGCGTATTTTCACTAAACGAAGAATTTGATAATTACCTCATCATGAATATTGACAGGGCAAGAGAATTGCTTGATTACACAACAGAAGTTACTTCGCTTGAACTGGGAATAAAAAAGGGAAGTGACATAGAAAAGGTGAGGAAAGAAATTGCTGCAATTTTAGGAGACAAATATGAAATTAAAAACAGGGAACAGCAAAATGCCACCTTGTATAAAACAATGCAATCAGAAAAATTATGGACCTTTATTATTCTGATATTTATATTGATCATTGCAACATTCAATGTCATTGGATCATTAACAATGTTGATCATTGAAAAGAAAAAAGATATTAGTATTTTACACCATATGGGTGCCGACATAAAATTGATACGCAAAATATTTCTGGTTGAAGGTATGCTAATCACCTTTATTGGAACAATTTTTGGCTTACTGATTGGCACATTTTTATGTTGGATACAAATGACCTTTGAAGTTATTTCAATTTCTGAAGGACTCGTAGTTAACGCCTATCCTATAAAAGTAGAAGCATTTGATATTCTTATGATAATGATCGCTGCACTTTCAATTGGATTTATTGCAGCATGGTATCCAGTTAGAATATTTACAAAAAGACACTTAGCATTTTAAGGATAAATCAACATGGTGAAAAATGTTTTCAATTCACTTCTGCTCTTTTTCTTTTCATTTCTACTCATTTCCGCTTGCAACAATAAATCATCTGTACCTGTATCAAGTTCAACTTTTCAACTTTCAGCAGCTATTGAAAAACCTAAGAAACTCGATAAAAAAATAAAAGTTGCACTCGTTCCTTTTTCGGGAGTAGATGCTTCGTATGCTACATTATTAAAATCGGAGATTGAAATATTTTATACTTGTGATATAACAATTCTGCCCGGCCAAAACCTTCCGGATTTTGCCTATTACAAACCACGCAACAGGTACAAAGCGGATAGCTTATTGAAATTTTTAAACATGAAACGTCCAAAAGAATATAATTTAATATTGGGCATCACCAACAAAGATATTTCAACAAAAGATGAAACACATGAAGACTGGGGAATATTCGGATTGGGATTTTTAGGCGGACCAAGTTGTGTTGTCTCTGATTTCAGGTTAAAAAAATCTGCAAAAGATATAAACCAGCTGCATGAACGATTAATAAAAGTGGTGCTACATGAGTTGGGACACACCTTTGGATTACCTCATTGCAGCGCTGAAAAAAGCTGTTTGATGGAAGATGCAGATGGAACAATAAAGAGCGTTGATAGAGAAGAAAAACATCTTTGTGAAAGCTGTAAAAAGAAATTACCTAAAGGAATAAAATAAATTTTATACAATTTCCATTGCGGAATACAACTTCTCTACTTTATCAAGGATCATAATTATCTCCTCATAAGAATAGGTGGTCACCAGTTTCAAACGATGCTCTTTAAAGTTGGGCAAGCCCTTAAAATAATTTGTATAATGTCTTCGCATTTCGACAATGCCGGCATGATTGCTTTTCCAACGCATAGAAAAATCAAGATGTTCTTTGCACACTCTTACTCGATCAGAAATTGTTGGAGCAGCCAGATGTACTCCTGTTTTTAAAAAATGTTTTATTTCATTAAATATCCATGGATAACCGATGCTCGCTCTTCCGATCATAATACCATCAACACCGTAGCGGTTTTTCATTTCTAATGCTTTTTCGGGAGAATCAACATCGCCATTACCAAATATCGGAATTGTGATCCTTGAATTATTTTTTATATCGCCAATCAATGTCCAATCTGCATCCCCTTTATATAACTGTGCCCGTGTGCGGCCATGAATGGTAAGAGCAGAAATACCAATATCCTGTAACCGCTCAGCAACTTCAGCTACATTTTTTGTAGTATCATCCCATCCTAAACGGGTTTTTACGGTAACAGGACGTGTAGCGATCTTTACAATGGCGGAGGTCATTTCCACCATCTTTGGAATATCCTGTAACAAGGCGGCCCCGGCTCCTTTGCAAGCAACTTGTCGTACCGGACAACCATAATTGATATCGATCAGGTCGGGATTTGCATTATCGGCAATGATGCCAGCTTCACGCATAGAGTTAATATCAGAACCGAATAATTGAATTCCGATAGGACGTTCATATTCAAAAATATCAAGTTTTTGTACACTTTTAGAAGCATCGCGGATCAAGCCTTCCGAAGAAATAAATTCGGTGTACATCAGATCAGCTCCATTTTTTTTGCAAACAGCACGAAAAGGAGGGTCACTCACATCTTCCATGGGAGCAAGTAATAAAGGAAAATCGCCTAATTCTATGTTACCTATTTTTGTCATTCCTTATATTATCACAAAGTCACAATTTATTTTTACAACAAAGATTCGTAAATTCGCAACAATTCAATCTCTGTAAAGTATACAAAAGTACCAAAATAAGACAAGCAATGCAAAATGCGGAACAAGAACGCCATTCGTGGATAAAATTAATTACCATTTTTCTATGGCTCTTTTTATATGGATTGGCAACCGTTTTGGGTGGTAACGCCGACACTAATATTAATATTGACAATCCGAAAACAGTTGTATTATTATACTTCGGACAAGTAATCGGCGTACTCATTTTATTTATTATACCAACACTTCTATTTGCTCTCTTCTGGACAAAACAACGGTTACATTATTTAGGAGTAAGTACAAAACCAACTTTTACAACATTAATTTTAGGAAGTATCGGAATATTGCTTGCTTTGCCATTGATAAATTGGATTGCACAATTAAATGCAAACATGCATCTTCCTGCAGCATTAAATGGTGTTGAGGAATGGATGAAAAATAGCGAAGCAAAAGCTGCAGAACTAACAGAAGTATTTACAAAAGGGACATCGGTTAGCGGCTTGATTTTGAATTTATTTGTTGTCGCATTTATGGCTGCCGTTAGTGAAGAACTTTTTTTTCGAGGAATGACACAAAAAGTATTAATCGAATGTTTTAAAAACAAACATATTGGGATTTGGATTGGTGCAATATTGTTCAGTGCTTTTCACATGCAATTTTTCGGATTTTTTCCACGAATGTTGATGGGTGCATACTTAGGATATTTATATTTATGGAGTGGATCGTTGTGGCCCGGAATTATTACACATTTTGTAAATAACGGAATGGCAGTATTTCTTGTTTGGCTTTCGAACCGTGGAGTTATTTCTTCTGATATTGATAAAGTTGGCGCTGACAGCAATCAAATGATGCTCGTTTTCATAAGTATCATAACGGTAAGTGTAAGTTTGATATTGATCTATAGGACAGAGAAGAAAAAAACTGATCTTATAATTACTTAGAAATTTATAGTGTTTTTCCAGTTCATCAACATTTAATCATCGTCCTTCTCTCCACCGCCATTTTCTTTTCTGCCATTCCCGTTTGAATGTTCACTGTTTTCCATTTCATGCTTATTCGCGCTTTTGTGGCAAGCAATACAATTATTTAAATTGGAGATCCCTTCCTCGTCATGCTCATTTCTAATATTACTTTCAGAATGTTCATGACATCCAAAACAAGTATATTGTTTAAAATCAGAATTGTTATGGCAAATATTACATTTTGCATTATGGTTTTGATCAAGCTGAAAATAGGATGAATGATCAAAAGAAGAAGGCACCCACTTACCAGAACTATGACATTGTAAACAATTATTTTTAAAAGATTCGTGCAAAACATCCTTTGGTTTTTGGTGGCAGGACAAACAATTACTTTTATCTGCTCCTTGTATCATATCGTGGTTAAAGGAAACAGCAGACTTCCATCCATTGGTATTATGACAGCTGTTACAATCCGTTGATAATTGGCGATGCAAATTGTCGACAGGCTTACTATGACAATTGTTGCATTTTGTTTTTTCCGATGCAGATAAAAATCCATGATCAAAATTGCTTAAAGAATTGATGGGCTTGATTCCCTTGTGTTCCGTATGGCAAGTGGTACATTCCTGATCCTTCAGATTACGGTGGAAAAGAATAGATCCATTATTCTTAAGCGAATCTTTTCCTATTTCATCCAGTTTGTGACAAGCAATACATTTTTCAGAAGAAACTCCCCAAAAAGGATTGTGGCATGAATTACATTTGTTATTCAGCTCCTGATGACCAGAAATTAATTCACCGGGATTGAGCATTGCATGGGGAAAAGCATACATCATCCATACACATATTGCAACTATCGCTATAACAATTATTCGTTTCATTTGCTATACATTACAATTGTGATGATATGAAGTATTACCAATATTCCTAAAATAAAAGTGATTGGTAAATGTACTGTTCTCCATTTTTTCATGAGATCAACAGTTACAGAATCTAAAAAAAGTTGACTATCGGCTTCTTCCTTACTAATTCCTTTAACGATTAGATCTTGTTTTTTATCTTTCAAATTATCATTTGCTTTTTGCAAAAGAAATTTACCGATCAAACCTGTCGCGACAGCTATAAGCAACATCAAAAGAGCAAGCCAGGGCAATATTGCGTTAAAATGAATCCCTGCATGAACGATAATTAAAATTGAACCTATCCAAGCAAGATATTCATGTAACTCCAAAAGTTTTTTAGGAGATCCTGATTTTATCAATTTCCGTTTACGGAGGGAATAAACAAATGAAATAATTACAATTAATGTTCCTGCATAACCCAGGTATCTGCCAACAGAAAGCAATTGTAGCCGGTGAAGAAAATAATCAATAACGATCGCAATAAGGATCATTAATGCATACCATTGAAAAAATGGCAAAAGATATTTTGAAAATACGGACTGTTTCATTTTAGAATTAATCTTTGTCTTCGTCTTCACCACCTTGTTGAGTGGTGGTGTTTGTATTTGCAGAATTAAGTTCAGTATGTCTGATCTGTCCTCCCAAATAGCCTGTTCGAGCCACTAGCCCGAAACTAATTATTGAAACAAAAAGAATAATCTGAGCAAATGTTTTAGTATTCGGAGATTGTCTAATAGTAAAAAACATACCAGCAATAGAAAAAACACCTAGGACGATCAGAGAAATTAATGCGAATAAAGCAAAATCGGAATGCTCTTCAATTGCATTCTTCGAAAACCCTTGGATATCTTCAACAAACTCTTCTGCTTCTTCACCTGTAAAATAGGCAATTGCTGCACCCAGAGAAGATACTATTAAAAGGAAATATGCTGCAATTTTTGTTTGATTGCTCTTGGTCCATAGTCCGTAGGCTAATACAAGACCGCCCAATATCGAACCGAAAATAGGAAGATGCGTTATTAATAAGTGCAAATGTGTTTGAGTCATGATTTTGGATTTTGATAACAAGCAAAATTAGGTATAGGTTTTGAATAAAAACATGATTAATAACACAGGCTAGCGTAACGAATGTCATATGCGTATGCCTTGAAGCTAATCGTATTTTTGATTCCCACTTTTTCTAATGTACAAGAAGCTCGAAAAAGAAAAACCTGGAATCTATTGATATATAAAGAGTTAAATATAGAATTAGTAAATTCTCACTTAATTTTAATTCATAATTTTATCAAGCTAATGGTTCAGAAATCCCCTAAATAATTATAAAATTTTCTTATTAATTATTTAGGAAATTGTCGACCTTTTTGAAGAGTTCGAACATTGTAGACTCTAAACTAATAAAGGCATGCCTTTCAATTTCTTGAAAAGCTTTTTTGTTTTGGTTCGGTTTAAACAATTCCAGTTAATTTGGAATCGTTATATTTCAGGAATTTATTTCCAAATTTCGGACTAAAATGTTAATTCATATTTTTGTTACTTTTATT
>JAPLDC010000207.1 GCA_026391935.1 Bacteroidota bacterium
TTTATCACAATTTCCTTATTTGCTTTTAAGGCAATTTTTTGTTTGAAGGTTACCGTTTTTTCAAAATATGCGACTTGCATATCAAAAACCTTGTCCATTGCTTTGATAGGTGCTCCTTCGGTTGGTTTCCCCAGTATTTCATAGTCATTGCTTTTGTCTACATAAATGTTTGCGGGCATCGGACCTTCATCGCCTTTCATAGTTAATGAATATACGTGCCAATGTTCCTCAATGGTACCAGTGAATTGAATTTCGTATTCACAAGGACTGATTTTTTTGCTAGATAATTTCCATTTTACTGGATCTACAACTTGTGCAAAAGATTGGTTAAATAATAATACACCTGTTAGGAGTATAATAAACCTGAAAATGTTCTTCATAGGTATTGGGTTAAATTTCCTTTTTATTTGAACTTGTGTAAATATAAAAAAATGGCCCTGAAATATCAGGGCTATTTTCGAAATATTATTAGCAATTGATAGCTAAACTGTGTTAAAAAATGATTTAAATCATTTTGCTAGGCTTGTCTTTCGATGTTAATTCTACTACTATTTTGAACAATTCATCCGGTTTCTGGCTACCAATTCGGTATTTCAGGCCATCCTTATCCGTTAGTTCTATTGCCTCATTTCCTTGAGTGAAAAAACGGATCTTGTTTTTAAAGTGGAGGTTATAAACCGGACGATTCAAAAAATATTTACTGTATTTTACTTTTTTTACTTCTACAATACTATATAAATCAATTTTTACTTTTCTGGATGTCCATAAACCGTCTAATATCAAACTGTTCCCGATGATCTTGGTGTGGATGTGTAAAACAAAAATTAATAGCAGTGAAAGTGTCATTAAAATAATTCCCATCAAAAAAAATAACTGCCCCGAATTTTCATCAACAGGAGATGAAGGAATATCAACCACTACAACATTTATTGGTTTTGGATTTTCACTCCAATAATACAGGATAAAACAAAACATGGCTAGTACTGTGCGCCAGAGTATCGACCATTTATTGTAGCCGATATATTGTTTTTCCTCAAATAAAATTTCGTCTTGCATGGTGCATCAAAGTTAAGAACTAAACCCGTTCTGCAAAATATATTTTCTTTGTTTTGTCAGTGATCTTAAATCGGTCGTCGATCCGCAATCCGATAACCCAAACAATTTTATCTTTTGAAGTCAGCAACCAGGTTTTTTCTTTTTGGTTGACAGGTATTTTGTTATCTATAAAAAAATCGCTCAACTTTTTTTTGTTCTTCATTCCAAGAGGAAAAAAAGAATCTCCTTTATTCCATTTTCTTACCTCAAGCGGAAATTCCAATTTTTCGAGGTCCAGGTTGGCGAAATCTTTAGTTAATTGTAGTTGGTGATCTTTAACATTTATAGAACTTAATCGGATTTCAAAACCTTCTAACTTTATTGTTTTCTGATTTTTCTTGATCAAGAATTTTTTTTCAGGTAATTCTAGGGGCCTGACAATTGTTTTTTTTATCCTTGTTTTCGGATTTAGTGGTTCGATCAATAAAAATTCTCTGTCTTTTATTAACCGATGCGTTGAAGAGAAAAATTGTTTTCCTGATTGACCGTCCAAGCATGTTGTGATTTCATCGACTGTTGATGAATTGAAGCCTAGTGGAAATAAGAACTCAAAAAGATAAGGTTCAAGAGGATTAAGTTTTTTTAAACGGGCAATTGAAATATGAAAAGAGTTTTTTTCTTTTTTAATAATTTTTGAATGCTGATCTGAAATTTCTTTTTTATAAACCTTTTCAACATTGCTTAACAGTTTAATATCATGAGAAATTGTTTGATGAATGTTAGGGTTAAGTTCCTTCAGTAATGGAATTAGTTTATGACGAATTTTATTGCGGACATATTTATCGGAACGATTACTACTATCCTCACGGTATTCTAATTTATTTTTTTTTGCAAATGATATTATTTCTTCCTTGTCAGCAAATAGTAAAGGCCGGATAATTTTCCCTTGTTTCGGTAAAATTCCATGCAATCCGGCAATACCGGTACCTCGAATTAAATTGATAAAAAATGTCTCGATGGAATCATCCTGATGATGTGCCGTTGCAATATATTTATAGCTGAATTGTTCTCTGATTTCCTCGAACCAATTATAACGCAATTGGCGGGCAGCAATCTGAATGGATAATTTATTTTTTTTTGCGAATGCTGTTGTATTAAAAATAACAGAATGGAATTGTACTTTATATTTTTCAGCAAGTTCTTTAACAAAAATTTCATCGTCATTACTTTCTTCATCTCTTAAATTGAAATTACAGTGAGCAATGCCAAATTTTAATCCTGCTTTGTGAAAAAGTTCACACATGATAATTGAA
Organism: Bacteroidota bacterium; assembly: GCA_026391935.1. Classification (GTDB taxonomy): domain Bacteria; phylum Bacteroidota; class Bacteroidia; order 2-12-FULL-35-15; family 2-12-FULL-35-15; genus 2-12-FULL-35-15. The sequence goes on from JAPLDC010000207.1 coordinate 2,349, forward strand.
TCAATCCCGCCACTTACAGTTAAAAGAATTTTTTCCGTTCGATTGAACAGTTTTTCTTTTTCAATAGAGGAGATAAATGAATTTAGCATTCTGCAAATTTAAACTATTAGACCTGTACTTTCTTATTATTTGAAATTTGTAATACCTCAAACATTGCTTTTGCTTTTAGCAGACACTCTTCGTATTCCTTTTCTGCTTCTGCTTTGTCGGTAATGGCGCTCCCGACCATAAACGACAAGTATTTGTTTTGTGAATTATAGAGGATGCTTCTGATAACGACATTAAAATCGAAGTCCCCTTCCGGAGAAATATAGCCGACAGCTCCGGAATACAATCCTCGTTTAGTACTTTCATATTGCTCAATAAGTTTCATGGCACTTATTTTCGGAGCGCCGGTCATTGACCCCATAGGAAACATATTTCTTATTATTTCTGTAAATGAAATAGCGGGGTCAATTTCACAACTGACAGTAGAGATCATTTGGTGAACTTGTTTAAATGAATAGATCCCGAATAATTCATCAACACTAACACTTCCTTTTTTTGCAATTCTAGAAAGGTCGTTTCTTACAAGATCCACGATCATTACGTTTTCGCTTCTTTCCTTCTTGTTATTTAGCAAATCATCTTTTAACTTATCGTCATCAGTTTTTATTTCCGATCGTTTTATGGTTCCCTTTATTGGTTGTGAAATAAGTCTGTTTGATTGTTTTTGCAAAAATCTTTCCGGGCTGGCACAAAGTAAATAGTTTGTGCCGAATTTACAATAAGCAGAAAAAGGTGCTTCGGAAATGGCATTCAGTTTTTTGTAAATATCCACGGTATTTATTTCAGCATTTTCAGCAAAAAACTCTTGACAAAAATTAATTTCATAAATATTCCCTTTTCGGATATGCTGTTTTAATTTTTCTACTGATCCAATATATTGCTCCTTAGTGATTTTAGATTGTATGTTGACGTTTTTAGCGTCTTGAATTTTTTCTTTGGATACAGAAATAAAACAAAGATCAAAAATCATTTTCGCTTTCTGCTCAGAAACAAAATCATCATTGTAGAAAACAAAAACGTTTTCATTTTCAACCTGCAGAACAACTTCAGGAGAATAGAATTGAAGTATTGGAAAGCCTATTTTGTCATCGTTTTCAGAGTTTAATTGTTCTATTTCGTTCTTAAGGTCGTAATTGAAGTATCCAAAGAGCCAGCCCTTTTTTGTATCAAAAAAATTTTGAAGATCATGAAGTGAATTTTTTGAATGTATTGCTGAAAATTCATGAGTTGCGCCAACAGCAATTAGTTTCGAGTATGACAAGTATTTAGTGTCATTAATCTTTTCGTTGGAATCAAATACACAGAGCCGGTCAAAGCGTTCGTTTAGCCCTTCAATGTTGATATTTTGATTGACAGAGGTAAGAGTATAGATCTGTTTTTTTAGCACACGTAAAGATAGTTTTTCAATTTCAATTGCACGAAAATCATTTTTACCAAAATTCAAGAAGTTCTTAGCCTTGCATTTTTGTCCCACTAATCAGAAAGTTGCATTTTGTTTTTTAGCAAATATTTTAAAGGTGCTTTAATAGTAGGTGTTTTATGGCT
>JAPLDC010000096.1 GCA_026391935.1 Bacteroidota bacterium
AGGTAATTAATATCAGTACCACTCACAGAATTTGTATAAAATACATCCAATTTAAAATCTTTTGAATTGATCTGATAGGAACCGATGGAATAAATATTTTTCATCATCAGATCCCACATCGGGTGTTTGGTGTTGGTTGCGGAGCTCTTCAACATCTTTGTTAATAAGGCATCCGGGGCACTAATTCCACCATCCGAAAACTCTCCAACTGTATAAACAGCTCCATTATAGGTGTATTGATAGGCTACCGAAAGAATTTGATCCGGATTCAATTGCTGGTTCAAAGAAATAAAACCTAAACGCGCATTTAATGTATATTCTGAAGGCTGCAATTTTCTTGCACTCCCAACCAATTCAAAATTTGTTTGTTGCTTAACTACTCCTCCGGAAAGAAAAGCAACTTGAGAAACAGTTTTATTTATCTTTCTGACATCAGAAGATGCAGCCATATTCGCATACAAATTATTTTGTGCGTTATATGGCAAAGCATCAGGTTGCATATCAAACACGTATCCTTGTTGATCTATTGGAATATGAGGTTTTGGGAGCGAACCAATATCCTCTGCCAATTCGGAAAATGCAACCACACTTCTTACATCATTGGTTGCACCATTAGTATTGGAAACCCAAACTTCAACGCGGGTAACGTTCACTTGAGAATTTACAAATGGTAAACCCGCTAAGGCAGAATTAAAATTATCACGGAAATATTGTCCTAAGAAAAAGTGTTTGTTTGCTTCATATTGATCAGCCGGAATATCAAATTTTGTTACTTGCGCACCACCAGTAACTTCTACCTCTGATTTTTTCCCTTTCTGTTTAGACAAAACACTTGTAACGGTTAACCGCCCGAATTGCAATTGTGTTTTGATACCAAACAAAGTCTGACTACCGGTGATCAATGACCCATTCAAAGGTAAACTCACATTTCCTGCTTCTATCTTTTTGATGATCTCATCTTCATAACCGGTGTATTCCAACTTCATCTGATTTTCATAATCAAATGTTGCCTCTGTATTATAACTGGTGGTTAATTTTAATTTGTCACCAATTTTTCCAACCACATTCAATTGAATTTTTTCATCAAATTGAAATGTATTTGTCTTGCGGTTCTTTACAGGGATAGAAGGGTTTTCTGTTTTTGTTCCATTGTATGCGAAGATCAATTCAGCAGAACCATTCGGACGAATATCAACAGTGTTACCACCAAAGATACGATCGAACATTTCGCCACCTACATGTAATTTTGGAATGGCTGTATTGTTTTGTGAATTCTGGCTTTCGGCATGGGCACGGGCATTCCAATAATCTTTCACTTGTTTGTCGAACATCAATTTCTGATATTCTTCACTTTCCATATATGTTGGCGGTCGATAATTCATACCACCCATAGTTTGATTTATGTTGTATTGTCCTGTAGTAGGATCATAATCCACATTTGTATTTATGTTGGAAGGGTTATTCAACATCAAACCACCTGCATTCGGGTAATTCAAAGGATCGTTATTCGATTGATCTTGAAAATTATAAGGTAAAATGATCGGACTGCTTTCTTCAATAGGCGTATCGATCGCTATAAGAGGAAGACTCTTTTCTGCTTCGGTAACGTGTTTAATAGAACTTACTTTCGCATCGGAACTAACGATAAGCGAAAGCATTCCTAGCGATGCTCCGGCAACAAGTATATATTTTGCAAAGGGTTTAGCCAAAATGTAAAATAAAAATTAAAGACTTTTTAGTGCCGATTTTATCAGCTGTTCAACTGTTTGTCCTGTTCCTTCTGTTCTAATAATTTTATCCAACACTTTATCCGCACCTAATTTATTGAATCCCAACATCACAAGAGCAGATAACGCTTCTTGCTTCAAAGTATTGTTTGAACTACTAAATATTTCTGAAGAAAGATCACTTTTTCCCATCTTATCTTTCAGGTCAACGATCACACGCTGTGCTGTTTTTTCTCCTATCCCCTTTACACTTTTTATCACTGCCACATTTGCAGTTGCAATCGCTGTTTGAATCTCTTCTGCACTTAATGAAGAGAGCATCAATAAGGCACTCGTACCACCAACCCCAGAAACAGAAACAAGTAAACGAAATAAATTTCTTTCAGCAATATCAGCAAAACCAAAAAAGCGTGGCATATCATCACGCACATACAATTGTTCGGTGAACAATTTACACTTTTCAGAATCACCGATTTTAGTAAACGTATTCAAAGAAATTTGCATGATATAACCAACACCACCTGCATCAATTACAGCATAGGTGGGTGTTTTCTCAATTAATTTTCCTTCGACATGATAGATCATAAAACTAACTTTCTTATTCTCTCACTATAGCTGAGAGGTAATCGTAAATACTGTTTTTATTAAAACTCTTTTTTAAAAAGACGTACCATTCAAAAATAGTTGCTTGTCTTTTAACACCAATCCTCCTCCTTCTCCTTTGGAGAGGGATAAGGAGAGGTTTTATTTTTTTGCTTGTGCATCCACAACAGCAATCGTGATCATGTTCACGATTTCTCGAACTGAGCTTCCTAACTGTAAAATGTGCACCGGCTTTTTCAATCCGATTAATACAGGACCAATTGCTTCCGCTCCAGCCATTTCCTGAATTAATTTATAGGCAATATTTCCGGAAGCTAAATTTGGAAAAATAAGTGTGTTCACTTTTTTATCAATAAGATCCGAGAACGGAAACTGTTCTTTCATCAACTCATTATTCAAAGCAAAATTTGCTTGCATCTCACCATCTACAATCATTCCTGGATAATTTTTGTGCAAGATATCCACCGCCTCACGCATTTTATTTGGCACTTCTCCCTCGGCAGAACCGTAGTTGGAATAGGATAACAAAGCTATGCGAGGTATGATGTTGAATTGTTTTACGCTGTTTGCTGTAAGAACAGTGATATCAACCAGATCCTGAACCGTAGGATCAACATTCATGGTTGTATCTGCAAAGAAATAAGGTCCTTGCTTTGTATTCATGATATACATCCCGGCAACGCGCTTAACTCCTTCCTGAACTCCGATTATCTGTAAAGCAGGGCGGATCGGATCGGCATATTTTCTGGTTAAACCGGATATCATCGCATCAGCAGCACCAGTTTCCACCATCATTGCACCAAAATGATTTCGCTCTTTCATCACTTTACGTGCTTCATACAACGTATAACCTCTGCGTTGGCGTTTTTTGAAGAAGATATCACCAAATACATTTCTCCTTTCATCCTCTGTTTTACTACGAGGATCAATGATTGGAATATCTCCCAGATCAAGATTGTTATCTGCAATTAATTTTCTGATTTTCTCTGCATCACCCAATAAAATTGGTTTTGCAATTCCTTCATCATGCACTTGCTGTGCAGCTTTCAAAATTTTATAATGATCTGCTTCAGCAAACACAACACGTTTTGGATTTTGTTTCGCCTTGTTTGTTATGTTTCTGATGAGTTTATTATCTAAGCCCAGACGATTGATCAACTCCTGAACATATGCATCCCAGTTTGTGATATTATGTTGTGCCACACCTGATTCCATAGCCGCTTTTGCAACAGCAGGAGCAACAGTGTATATCAGTCGTGGATCAATAGGTTTCGGAATAATGTATTCGGGACCGAAAACAATATTCTTAGAATCATACGCTAAGTTAACGGTTTCTGGAACGGCTTCTTTCGCAAGATTTGCAATTGCATAAACGGCAGCCAATTTCATTGCTTCATTTATTTGTGTCGCACGAACATCCAGTGCACCACGGAAAATAAATGGGAAACCAAGTACATTGTTCACTTGATTAGGATGATCAGAACGACCTGTAGCCATGATGATATCAGGGCGAGCGGCCAAGGCTTCCATATACGCTATTTCTGGATCAGGATTTGCCAAAGCAAAAACGATAGGGCGTATTGCCATGGACTGAACCATCTTTTGACTCACCACATTTCCTTTTGATAAACCGACAAACACATCGGCATCTTTCATTGCGTCCTCTAATGTTTTTACCTTTTTATTTGTGGTTGCAAACAATAATTTTTGGCCATCAAGATCATCACGATCAACAGATAAAACACCTTTACTGTCGAGCATTAATAAATTTTCTTTTTTTGCACCTACAGCAATATAAAGTTTAGCACATGAAATGGCTGCAGCACCTGCACCATTTATAACAATTTTCACTTTTTCGATCTTTTTATTAGCCACTTCACAAGCATTGAGCAAAGCTGCTGCAGAAATGATTGCTGTTCCATGCTGATCATCGTGCATCAATGGGATTTTCAGCTCCTCTTTCAATCTCCGTTCAATCTCAAAGCACTCAGGAGCTTTTATATCTTCCAGATTGATTCCTCCAAATGTAGGAGCAATCGCTTTTACTGTATTCACAAAAAGGTCAATATCTGTGGCATCAACTTCTATATCAAACACATCAATATCTGCAAATATTTTGAAAAGTAATCCCTTCCCCTCCATCACTGGCTTTGAAGCAAGAGCACCTATATTTCCTAGCCCTAAAACAGCTGTACCATTTGAAATAACGGCCACCAAGTTTCCTTTTGCAGTATATTTATAAACATCCTCAGGATTTTTTTCAATTTCCAAACATGGCTCTGCAACACCCGGTGAATATGCCAACGAAAGATCACGCTGTGAACTGTGAGGTTTTGTAGGTACTACTTCAATTTTCCCCGGTCTTCCTTGCGAATGATAATCGAGCGCATCTTGCTTTCTTAATTTTGCCATTTTATAGGTCTGTTTTTTTGAATTGCGAATATAACAATTTCTCAATAAATACGAGTTGTTTCGTTCAAATTGAAGACATAAAATTGCATTTTCGGGAATAATATATAATTTAGCATTAAATGAAGCCAAAATTAGTTGTATTTACAGGTGCCGGAATTAGTGCTGAAAGCGGAATAAAAACCTTCCGCGACAGCGGTGGACTTTGGGAAGAATTCGATATTAATGAGGTAGCAACACCACAGGCTTGGGAAAAAAATCAAACTTTAGTATTGGATTTTTACAATAAGCGCAGAAAACAAGTGTTGGAAGCGAAACCCAATAAGGCTCATTATGCATTAGTGGAACTTGAAAAGAAATATGATGTACAGATTATAACTCAGAATATTGATGATTTGCATGAACGCGCGGGGTCAAAAAAGGTACTGCATCTGCATGGCGAGATCACAAAGAGTCGAAGTTCTGTTGATCCATCATTAACTTACGTCATTTCAAAATCAGAGATAAAGTTAGGCGATACGTGTGAAAAAGGTTCACAACTCCGACCACATATAGTTTGGTTCGGAGAAACGGTTCCTATGATGGATGCAGCAAATGCAATTGCAGAAATGGCTGATATTTTTATTGTTGTTGGAACATCCATGGCTGTTTATCCTGCAGCCGGATTGATAGATTCTTCACCTCAGCAAATTCCAAAGTATTTAATTGACCCTAGTGATGTTAAAGTAATTGGCCTCTCCAACTTAACAGTGATTAAAGAAAAAGCCAGCATTGGTTTACCCAAGCTGGCTTCAGAGCTATTGAAATAATTTCTATTTCGAACTTACTACCAATTTTCTTGTTGAAATGGCTTTGCCATCTACCAAAAACGAGTAGAAATAAATTCCTGAATTTAAGTCGTCAACATTAATTTTTGCTATTCCTTTCTTGTCGGAAAGCGCAATTGTTTTTACAGATTTTCCGAGCATATCATAGAAAATAATTTGTCCATTCTGTGAATAATCACTGATGTCGTATTTCATTGAAACAACAGAGCTCGTGGGATTTGGATAGGCATTTGAAATTGAGCCTCCGGTTTTTACCTTATCTTCAATTCCGGTTGAGAAATTGTATCGGATGGTCACACCAGTAGAGTCATAAAACAGAGAAGTAGGATAAGTGAGCGTATCATAAAATCTATAATGAACAGCACGGGTAATCGTAGCTAATTTTGAGTTAAAAATTGCATGAAATCCAAAGCCGGCAAAATCAACAGTATCTCCGGGAGCGACTGTCAATGAAGCACTCGATAAATTAGAATTCCAATTATAGCATAAACCACCAAAACAAAACTGAGTGGAATCAGTAATGTCTTTTGTAAAAATAGTTCTTCTGCATTTATAGGTATGTGCAATGGTGTCTGAATTATAAACAAGAAACTCAGTTGTAACACTGCTGTTAGCCATAATATTCACATCATAAATGGTATTTGAAACGTTGGCTCCTAAATCATCCAACACACGCAAACTACCCTGAGCAAATGAGAAAACACCTGCTAAAACCAAACAAAAAGTTGTAATTATTTTTTTCATAATTTTATAGTTAGATAGTAAGGGGATGATTTTCTATTTCGTAATACTCACAAATTTACTATTTGTTTCAAACTATCACAAATTTTTTAATTGGATTCTTAGTATTCGATGGAAATTACACCCTTAGAGGTTTCAATTTACTTTTTACAACATCTGCGAATTTTTTATTTTCGATCTTACTTTCCAGCCAGGACATAATATCAAAATATACAAGAAATTTTTCTTCCAAAGGATCTTTCACAACAGGCTCTAAGGCTTTTTTTAACTGCTGAAAAAATAGCAACGATTCTTTTTTCGAATTCACGTTTATCAACTTCCGGATAGAAGTAAGGATAATTTTTTC
>JAPLDC010000539.1 GCA_026391935.1 Bacteroidota bacterium
TTTATTAATTTATTTTCTGTAAAATCTGAAATTATCTTGTAAATGTAATTTTGCGTTGTGCCAATTAATTTTGAAATGTCTTGGATGCTTAGTTTTACACCTGCGGTATAATTATTTTCATAATCAGAAGACACCAAAAGTATTTCCGCCAATTGACCTTTTATTCTTTTATTTACAATTGATGTAATCCTGTTCTCTATTTTTTTAATGTTTGCACAAACTTCCTTTAAAAAACCGAATCGGAGATCCGTATTTGTTCCAAAAAGTTCTAGCATTTCCTCAGGACTTAAAAAATATGCTTTTGCATCATTTACAACTTTTACTGAATGTGGATAAGGATTATTCGAAATAATTGAATCTATTCCAATGATATCCCATTTTTGACCTAACCCTAGAATAAATTCATGCTTCTTGGATTTTGTATGGTATATTTTTAATAATCCTGAACATATAAAATATACTCCTTTATAGTCATCTTTTTCAAGAAAAAGAATTTCTCCCTTTTTTAGATCTATTTGTTTTTTTGAACTTAGAAAGGAGCATAAGGTTAAATCATTTTGTGATTTAAATACAGGGAAATCACATAGTGAGTTTACTTGTTTTGTTTCCATAGAAATACTTTTTTCCATTATGTTTTTATGTATACAAAAATATTAAGCATTGACTAATGGAAACAATGACATGAGTCATGTATGAAAATTCTATTTGTTAAATAAGAAGATAAGAGATTTTTTTATTGGATAAATTGTAATGGCAAGAATACTTAAAAATACTCCGATACCTGAAATTGAAAAAACAATCAGGATGGGATTAATTTTTGTCATTATTTCTTGAAAAGAGAGTTGGTTATTTATAACATCTTGTCCCTTAATTGTTCCTGCAATTATTAATGATACCCAAAAGATCAGCAGAAAAATGTTTAGGAAAGTGTACCCGTACTTTATTGTTTTTATTTCACTGGAAGTGTATTCTATCTTTGTTATTTTATCAATCAGAAATAAACAAGAAGCCAAAAGTATCATCGTGTTGATTCCAATTGTGCTTCCCATTGCATGTGCAACGGTTATATGGGTTCCATGCGTATACATATTAATTGCCGGAACAGAAAGCAATAATGCCAGAATTAGATTTAGTAAGATCCATATATCAGATGCAACAAGGAATTTGTATGGCAAAATATTGAAATCTTTGACACTTTCTGTTAATGATTTTTTCCAGTTGTAAATTATTTTTGCCAATATAATGAGTTCTGACATGCTTACTAAATATGCAAGATACCTTATCCACATTGCAGTTGGAACATTGTAAATATGATGCGCCCATCCAAACATTAAATTTATTAATCCTAAAAAGTACATTAAAAATGCAATTTTTGATCTTCCGATATGACTATTCTTTTTGATTTTTTCCATTAGAAAGATCGCTGTACCATAAACCAACATATTCCAGGAACCTACTAGAGCTCCATATGCTTTCCATTGTAATGTTAGCTCTTTAATTACATTGCCCTTGAATTGTGGTAGAAGCCATAAATAGGCTTCGGAAAATGTAAATAGAAAGAAGAATATACCTGTTGCCCACATCCACATATAAACAGGCCAGTTTGATGCCGTTTTAAAGGCTGTTTTAAAATAGTTCCATCCGAAAATAATCCAGGAAACAAATATTGGAATAGCAAGAATAGGAGGGAACTCCCAATATTCTCTTCCACCAAATTCACCTAAAAAGTAACAAATAAGAATTAAGATACCAGTGAAAAGAAAAATAGAGAAGTGCAATATTCCTAAAAAACGAGAGTGAAGTTTTATGTTATTGTAATTCGGTAGATAATAATATATTCCACCAATGGAAGATAAAAATATCCAGGCAACAATAAGTGAAACGTGAAGAGGTCTTGTTTTATAAAAAGGTATGCTTTCTAAAAATCCAGGATAAACAAATTGGAGACTGGCAATAACTCCAAAAAACATTCCACCGATCAGTGACAGTAATCCTAATGTTGTAAATAAAAGTTCAAATTTATTTTTCATGCCTGATTATTTATTTATTGTAACCGTACCATCTTTGTTAATATCAAAGTCCACTGTAGGTGAAACTCCACTTTTACTTACATCTTCTAGATAAGATACTAATAATTCTATTTCCTCCTGAGGAATATGGAAGTTAGGCATCTTCGCAGTACCACTGGTAATGAATGCCCTTACATAATCTTTTCCCTTCCCTTTTGTATTCATAACATTTGTCAAATCAGGCCCCATATATCCTCCTAATCCATATAGTTGATGACAAGCAATGCAGTTGTATTTTTGAAAAATTAATTTGCCTTTTTGCGAATTGACGGATAGCGTGCCAACATTATTTATAGGAATGCTTTTATAAACAAAAAGGGAATAAATTAAAAACTGGGAAAGTAGTGCGAAAAATATTATCTGTTTTGTTTTTCTTGACATAGTTGATCTTTAAAAATAATTATATTGATTATTTTACTTTGAATTTGCAATAATTTTCAGTTTCGGAAAATCGTTTATCTGGATTTCGCGATTTACTAAATTTATCACTCCTTGTTTTTTTAATTCTGCCAGCATTCTTATACATGATTCTGTTGAAACACTAGCAATACTAGCAATTTCATTTCGTGAAAAGGTTATGTTCAAGGCATTGGTTTTATCATTTTGACCGTAAAAATCTTTTATTTTGATAAGCGTTTCCGCTATTCTTTTTACCCCGGCTTTTTGAGTCAAATTAATTATCAATTCGTCTGCTTGTTTTAATTCTAAAGCAAATTGTTTCAACATTTTTATCGATAACTCAGAGTTGTAAGTTAATTCATCCAGGAAAATATTTTTCGGTAAACTGCATACAGTTGTGTCGGAAATTGCAATTATTTTGTTCATTATTATTCAATAAACTCATTATGCAATTCGGATAATTAATACAGTCCTTACATTTACTATTAGACAGATATGTTGTATTTTTAGCCATTGCAAATTTTATTGTACAAAGCTATTGTATGCAGGGTACTAAAAAATATGATATAAATCATGTAGTTAAAACACTTTTAGCCTCTAATTTCGTAATATGGTCTCAGTTGTAAAAGCTCTTGAAATAATTCTTGATAATGCAAACCCTTATGGAACCTCTGTTGTCCAAATAGAGAATGCTTTGGGATTTGTTGTTTCTGAGAATATTTTTTCACCAATAGATCTTCCATTGTTTGATCAGTCGGCAATGGATGGATATGGTATTATTTTTAAGGATTTTAGTGATAAAAAAGAAATTGAAATTATTAGTGAAATTCCGGCAGGGTTTGAATATTCTCTTGAAATTAAGAGTGGATATGGTGTTAGGATATTTACTGGAGCTAAATTGCCTATTGGTATTGATACTGTTGTGATTCAGGAAGAATCTAATGTTGAAAAAAATAGGTTGAGAATCAATAATCCGAATCTTCAATTGGGAAGCAATATTCGTAAAAAAGGGTCTCAAATAACGAAAGGTGCATGTGCAATACCAGCAGGTACAAAACTGACTCCTGCTTTGATTGGATATTTGTCGTCCATGGGCATTACAGAGGTAAATGTTTTTATTAAACCTAGGATATCAGTCATCGTTACAGGAACCGAATTGGTAGAGCGAGGTGAAAAATTGGATGAAAGCAAAATATTCGAATCGAATTCCATAACGCTAAAAACCGCCTTGCGATCAATAGGCATTGAAGATGTAAAAATAATTACGGCTCAGGATAATGAAAAGGTGCTAAAAAAGATAATTGAAGAAGAAATTTCTAATACGGATATTTTATTATTTACTGGCGGCATTTCGGTAGGTAAATATGATTTCG
>JAPLDC010000277.1 GCA_026391935.1 Bacteroidota bacterium
ATTTTTAAAATTTCAATTTGGAAGCAGTCAGAATGATGGCAATCTTTACAAAACCGACAGAGGTGCTGCAGTTTCTCTGAATTGGCTTGGAAATGAATCTTCCGGCTACAAGGACCAGGGATTAAAATTAACAACAAATGACAGTCTTGATGACTGGACCAAACTGATCGGCTTCCTCGATTTTCTCAACAATAACCACGATGCAGATTTTAAACAAAATCTCGAAAACAAATTTGATGTGCATGCCTATTTAAAAATACTTGCCGTGGAAAAATGCATCAGAAGTTGGGATAGTTATTGGGGTGGAGGAAATAATTTTTTCTTATATGAACATCCTGATGGCAAAATAAGATGGATCCCATGGGACATGAATGAAACATTCCAGGATATAAAAATAGTAAGCGGTACATCATTACTTACAGGTTATCTGGTGCCAAGTAATAAATTTGACACTCGCCCCTTGTTAAATCGAATATTCGAAATTGAGGAATGGAAAACCGAATATTTAAACGATGTATGTGATCTCATCCATGATAAATATACACTTACCAATTTAGGGCAATTTATTTTAGACAGACATAATTTAATTGATGATGCTTATAAAAACGATCCATATAAATATAATTCATATGAATCTTTTAAATATTCGTTGACCGATTACAATGAAGATGCAGTTTCAATCACACAATCGGCATATGTCCTTCGTTTGAATTACCCGGGTATTTATCCCTTCATTCAATCGCAACGAGAATGGGCTGTCGATCAAATGAATGGATGGGATCATGATTGCTCGATCGAGAATAATTCAATATACAACCTGTTTGTTTATCCAAATCCAGCCTCAAATTATGTGAATATTTCAAATGAATCTTCCGGTTTTGAATATGCACAATTTAAAATTTATGATTTCATGGGAAAACTTTACAGATGTACAAAATATGAAATAATGCCGGGTGCATATTATACTCTGCAACTGGAAGGCATCCCTTCCGGTATTTATTTATTGATAAAAAATTCTGCTGATGGTAAGATTGGCAGAGCAAAAATAATAATCAAATAAAATTTCCTCCTGCTTTTTCAATTCCTGAAAAACACTTTTTATAAATGAGTATCAATCAATATTCCTGAATGAGCGAAGCATATTAGCCATTTGTCGAATATTTAATGTCGTATTCATTTTATATTTACTTTTGTGTTTAACTATATGGTTAAACCATTAAATTAAATGAAAAAGTTAGTCGAAACAAGCACTGAAGAAAAGATCATGGAAGCTGCCAAGGAAGTTTTCATGAAATACGGACTTTATGGTGCACGCATGCAGGATATCGCGAATACCGCTGGTATCAATAAAGCGCTATTACACTATTATTTCAGGAACAAGGAGAAATTATTTGATAAGGTATTTGAAGGCGCCTTACAGAAATACTTTCAACAAATGGATGTATTTTCTGATTCCTCATTACCAATCAAGGAGCGGGTTTTCAAATATGTCGACAACATTCTGCTATTCTTATCCGAGTACCCACAAATGTCGATTTTCATAATTAAAGAATTCAGTATCAATCCAGAATTATTCAGAGAAAAAGTGCAGGCAGTTAAAAGAGACAAAGCGGTTCGATTGATCCAGGCTTTGGAAGAAGAAATGGCTGCAGGAAAAATAAAGAAAATAGATCCTGTTCTTTTCCTTTTTAAACATGCTTTAAAGGCACAAGGTAAAGATTGGAACAAAGACTTCAGTCAGGAAAAATTAAATCTTTCGGTTAAAAAGTTTGTAGAATTCTCGCTTGGAAAATAACAAAAAATATAAATTTTCAGAAGACCTTTGATTGAAAAGGAAAAACAATTCGCAAGCCATGAATTTAAATATGGCAGGCATTTATCAAATATAAAAAGCATGAAAAGATTAACGCTAATATTCATTACCATCACATCGATCAGCATAGGACAAACATCTCTTTCGCTCGATTCCTGCATTCGAATGGCAAAAAGAAATTACCCTCTTATTAAACAGAGCAATCTTATCGATGAGAATGAGAAAAACAACATTCAGTCAGATACAAAAAACTGGCTCCCGAAATTATCTTTCGTTTCAAAAGCTTCTTATCAATCCGAAGTAGTTGAATTTCTGGGAAAATCTTTTCCGCATGACAGTTACCTCGCGGCTCTTGACTTGGAACAAACACTTTTTGATGGCGGACAGGTCCATCAGCAAAAGCAATTGGATAAGATCAGTGGTGAAACAGAAAGTTTAAAGAATGAAGTGGAATTATATAAACTCATCGACAGGATCGACCAACTATTCTCTTCCATTCTTCTGACAAGGGAAAGCATCAAGACATTGAACATTTATATGGAGGACATCAGTAACAAAAAAATGATCATTTCTGCTTCTGTTAAAAACGGAATATTGCTTCAAAGTAATCTTGATGCCTTGGAAGCCGAGGAATTCAAATCAGAACAATCATTGATCGAAGGGAAAGAGAATTTAAATTCACTTTATCTGACATTGGGAATGTTCATCGGAAAATCAGTTGATGACAATACAGAACTTGCGATGGATCCAATCATGAATACATCAAAAAGTGATGAGATCACCCGTCCTGAAATAAAATTATTTGATTCACAGAAAGCATTGTTCGAAGCCCGTCATAAATTAACCAATAAGAACGCTTTACCAAAAATTGCAGTTAGTGGAGAAGGTGCATATGGACGGCCCGGGCCAAACT
>JAPLDC010000081.1 GCA_026391935.1 Bacteroidota bacterium
GATAAGGAACACACAAAGCCGCAGTTGCTTTTGCTTTGTTCAATTTTTCAATTCTTGTGGAATCGTGTTTAATATTTACTTCGTAAGAATATTTATCTACTTTAAAAAATTTACTAACGTTCTCAGATAATTTATTTTCCTGAAACCCAATAAACATATAAAATAAAGTAGCTGCAGAAGCAGCAAGTATTCCTGCTTTTAGCCAAGTTCTGTTCTGAATAAAAATAAGCGTAAAAAAGATGGAAATAGCCATACCAATAAGCGGAGCGAGTAAAATAAATAAAAGCGTCTTTCCTATCTTATCGCTGTCAATAATTTCACTTATCGGCATCATCCCTTTACTCAAAAAAGCGAAAGCAATTGCGGCACCGGCAAACCCACCAATTAGTGTATGAGAAGAAGAAGAGGGAATTCCATACCACCAGGTTAATAAATTCCAACAGATTGCGGCTACCAATCCGCTGCATATCACTGGCAATGAAATAAAATCAGAATAAACTGTTTTCCCAATTGTGTTTGCTACCGCATGATCTTTAAAAATCATAAATGCAACAATATTAAAAAATGCCGCCCAAAGCACAGCTTGAAAAGGGGTTAAAACTTTCGTGGAAACAATTGTAGCAATTGAATTTGCGGCATCATGAAAACCGTTTATAAAATCGAAAATAAGTGCAAGGACTATTACAATAACTAGTAAACTCATTTTTTATTGAATTAAGAATAAAAATTTAAAACAAATCAAACCTCTATGCGTTTTTAATAAGGATAGAATTGATCACATCAGAAGCATCTTCACACTTATCTGTGGCCGTTTCAAGCATCGAAAGAACGTCCTTCATTTTAATTACTTCAACAGCATTTTTTTCTTCTTCAAATAATTTAGCAATCGCCATATCAAAAATATCATCGGCATGATTTTCAATGCTATTTATTCTAACAGTTGCTTCTTTTATTTTAGTTATGTTTTTAAGGTTACGCAATTCAATTATTGCAACTTCCAATTCTTCAGCAGCCTTTTGGATTAGTTCTGCTAATTTGATAATTGCAGGAGTCATTTCTTCTACCTTATACAGTTCCATTCTTTTAGAAGCACCATGAATAAAATCTACAATATCATCTACGGCAGATACCAAACTATGAATATCATCACGGTCAAATGGTGTAATAAAATTTAAACTCAATTGATTAAATGTCTCGTGTGTTATTCCATCACCAACATGTTCCAAACGTTCAATTTCACGATAAAGCTCTTTTCGTTTTTCTAAAGATGTGGTATTTACTAACTCGACCATTACCTTAGAAGTCACTACAGCATTCGCAGCTGCTTTTTGAAATAAAAGGAAAAATATTTTATCTTTTGGCTGAAAAAATTGAAAAATGTTTAAGTTCATTTTATTTGAATTTTATGATGTTACTATTTAAAATTTATGTTATCACAAATATATAAGGGAAAACATATTCACTATTGTAAGACCAATTAACATTAGGTTAACTCAATGTTAACATAACATTACTAAATAACGCAAATGCCTTATAATCAATATTTTAAAAATAAAAAGACCTCTTCAAATTAATGAAAAGGTCCTAAAATTATTTCCTTAAGGGATTATTTATTGTTTTTTTCGACTTTAGATCGATGCCTTAATACTTTCGCTTCAATATAAAAAATAATTTCTTCGGCCATATTTTTTGCCTGATCTCCTACTCTTTCCAATTTTCTGATAATAGACAAAAGATATAATGTTGCATCAATATTATCAGGATGATTTCTGATATAATCGGCAATGATAGAGTTTGCTTTAATATTTATGTCATCCAACAATTCATCTTGTTGAAAAACTTTACGAGCTATGGAAGTATCCTCCTTATCAAAAGCCTCCAAAACAGTTTCCATCATATTATTTGCTGCGGCAAACATTTCAACTACGCGGGTAATCTCAAGTAACTTTGTGTCAAAATTGCTATCTACGTTTAAAACAAATTTGGCAATCCCTTCTACATAATCGCCAATTCGCTCCAAATTATTATTGATCTTTAAAACAGCCAATACAAATCTAAGATCAACTGCTAAGGGATTAAAAAGCGCAAAAATATTTTCACAGTCTCTATCTAGCTTCAGCTCATAAGCATTAACTCGTCGTTCACTTAAAATAACTTCACGCGCCAGATCTTTGTCAAGATTTAATAGCGACTCTTTTCCTTTAGTCAGCTGCAAATTTACCAGCAACCACATTTTCATGGTTTCTGCTTTTAATTGTTGCAATTCAATGTCGAGGTGATTCATTTTAATTTGAAAATTTGTTAATTTGAAAATTGAATGTATGTGATTTTAATATTAAATATACTTTTTCTTGACTCTTGTATCTGATCTCTTGATTCTAATTATCCGAATCTTCCTGTTATATAATTTTGTGTCCGTTCTATTTTCGGATTTGTAAAAATTGTTTTTGTAGTATCATGCTCAATTAATTCTCCCATATAAAAGAATGCAGTGGTATCACTCACACGACCTGCTTGTTGCATATTATGTGTTACAATAACGATCGTATATTTAGTTTTTAATTCATAGATCAACTCTTCTACTTTAGCTGTAGAGATAGGATCCAAGGCTGAAGTGGGCTCATCCATCAAAACAACAGAAGGTTGAATTGCCAATGCCCGAGCAATACATAAACGTTGCTGCTGTCCTCCAGAAAGTTCAAAAGCGGATTTTTTTAATTTATCTTTTACTTCATCCCACAATACAACTTGTTTGATCGTTGTTTCTACCCGTTCTTCTATGAATTTTTTATCTGTAATACCATTTACACGCAAGCCATATGCAACGTTTTCAAAAATGGTTTTAGGAAAAGGATTCGGCTTTTGAAAAACCATTCCTACTTTCTTTCTCAGGCTATCAACATTTACTCCTTTGGCGTATATATCTTCTCCATCGATCAATACTTGTCCTGAAATCTTTGTATTATCGATCAGGTCATTCATTCTGTTGAATAGCCTGAGATACGTTGACTTACCACAACCTGAAGGACCAATTAAAGCGGTAACTGTATTTGGTTTAATGGCAATATTAATATTTTTCAATGCTTGAGATGCACCATAAAAAAAATCAACATTTTTTGATTCTATATTATACATGTTTAGTTCATTTTAACTTTTTTGCCAAAATATTTACGCAAGCCATTTGCGAGTAAATTGGCAATTAATACAATAAAAATAAGCACCAATGCAGTACCATAAGCAATAGGTCTAGATTCTTCTATGTTCGTTCCACTCGTTGAAATAACATACAAGTGGTATGGTAATGCCATTGCTTGATCAAAAATACTTGTTGGTAATTTCGGTAAAAAATAGGCGGCAACTGTAAATAATATTGGAGCAGTTTCTCCAGATACTCTTCCAATAGAAAGAATTAATCCAGTAATGATGTTTGGAAAAGCAATTGGCAATACTACTCTGCGCGTAGTTTCCCATTTACTTGCTCCTAATCCTAAACTAGCTTGCCGAAATGTATTATCAACAGATTTTAAAGCTTCCTCTGTAATACGAATAACAACAGGAAGCGCTAATAATCCTAAAGTAAGTGAGCCCGCTAAAAGCGAATCACCAAAACCTAATTTATTTACAAATAACGACATACCAAACAAACCGAAAACAATAGAAGGAATACCTGCCAGGTTATTTGTCATCTGCTTAATTATTTTTTTGATAATTCCGGCTTTCACATATTCGTTCATATATATTGCAGCAAAAACGCCAACAGGAAAAGCGAAAAGCATACTTCCACCAACCAAACACAATGTACCAATTATAGCAGGGAAAATGCCTCCTTTGGTCATTCCTTCCTCGGGCATTTTCGTGATAAAATCCCAGCTGATGACCGAAAATCCTTTAATGATAATAAAAGATAGAATAACAAAAAGTATCGCCACAACAGCATAACTAAGAATCCTGAAAATCCAAAATGCGATTGCCTGATTCCGCTTTTTGTTTTTTGCTAATTTATTTTCGTCTACCAATTCCATTAGTGTTTATTGTGTTGTTTTCTGTTCGAAATAAATTCAACAGCAAGATTGATAAATAAGGTGATCAGGAAAAGTATGCAACCCAATGCAAACAATGCCTGATAATGCAAACCTCCATTTGGTGCCTCACCAAGTTCAGCAGCAATCGTTGCCGGAATAGTCCGAACAGGTTCTAAGATCGAATGTGGAATCACGGCAGCATTTCCTGTTACCATTAATACAGCCATTGTTTCTCCGATAGCACGCCCAATGCCTAAAATAGCACCTGCAGAAATTCCGGAAATTGAATATGGAATAACAACTTTATAAATTGTTTGCCACTTGCTGGCGCCTAAAGCCAAACTAGCTTCTTTCATGGCACGCGGAGTATTCCGCATTGCATCTTCCGAAATAGTTATTATGGTAGGCAAAGCCATTATTCCTAAAATTATACTACCGGCCAAACCGGTTTCACCAACGGGAAGGTTAAATGTTTTTTGAATAAGCGGTACAATAATTACCAATCCGAAAAATCCGTAAACAACAGAAGGTATTCCTGCAAGAAGTTCAATCAAAGGTTTCATAATCCTACGAACATTATCCTTTGCAATCTCACTCATAAAAATTGCAGCAGCTAATCCTAAAGGCAATGCTAATAAGATCGCACCCAAACTAACCCATAAGGTCCCAAGTATTAAAGGTAAAACTCCTAACTGAGCAGAAGGCTGAGCTGTTGGAAACCATTCTTTACCACCGAAAAATTCTTTCAGGCTCACTTTATCAACGGTTAATTCATGACCTTTAAAATCTTTCGCAAGATATTTTTTCGGAAAAAAAGCAATGATATCAGGTAGGCTGTCAACCAAACGGTTAATACAAGTAGATAGTCCTTCAAAATTTTCACCTATTTCTTCGTCAGAATAGAAATTAGAAATATCCTCTGCACGGAATAAAATTATGGAATCAGGCTTACCACCAATTTCGCTCCAATGTGTTATCTTCTGATCGTAAATATTTTTTATTTGCTCTGAGGATAATGTTTTTAGCGGATTGCTTTTGCTTAGTGCGATAACATATCCCTCTTCCACCGGTTTTTTATCAAAAACACCTAAGCCTTCTTTGAAAAGAAAAAAAACAATCAATACTACAGTAAGACTGGTGATTGTTCCACTCAACATCAACAAGCCTTCAATAAACTTTTCGGAAAATTTCTTATAAAACGTTTTCAAGCAAATTCATTCTTTAAATACTTTACAAAGTTAAATTCAAGCCGCTTTCTTTTAGTATAATAATTGTTATGCTTATGTTAATTTAATGTTAAATGATGTTTCAAGAAACAAAAAAAGTGCCTTGCATTCCTGCAAAGCACTTTTTTCAATCTAACTAAACAGGCTCTATTTTGTCAAAGGAACATAACCAACTGTTTCAACTGTTTTTTGTCCTTCAGCAGATAAAATATAATCAATGAAAGGCTTAACTGTCTTTTCAACTGTGGTTAGGTAATAATAATACAATGGACGAACGATCGGATACGTTCTATCTTTTGCAGTTGCCATAGAAGGAGCGATATAAGTCTTCCCTTTATCGTAAGACACCTTCAACGCTTTTACTTCCTTTTCCATATAAGCTAATCCGATGTAACCAATTGCTCCTTTTGTCTGACTCACAGACTGAACAATCGCACCAGTAGCAGGCATGTTTAAAACGGAAGAAGCATAGTTCTTTTTGTTCATTACGTGCTCCTTAAAGAACTCGTATGTTCCCGAACTAGATTCACGTGAATAAACCACAATTTGAAGATCATCTCCACCCACTTCTTTCCAATTTTTAATTTTTCCGGTATAGATACCCTCTAATTGTTCGCGGGTAAGTTGAGTAACTTTATTTGCAGGATTTACGATCACCGATAATGCATCGTATGCAATGATTGTTTCTTTGTATGCGCGACCGGCATCTTGTAATTTCATTTTTTCATCCATCTTAATCTTTCTGGACGACATTGCAATATCTGTAGTATTATCCACCAAAGCAGCTAAACCAACACCACTTCCACCACCAGTAACAGTAATTTTGGCCGACTTATTTTCTTTCATATAACTTTCTGCTTCTTTTTGAGAAAGAGGCAAAACTGTATCACTTCCTTTAATTTTTTGTGCAACGCTTATACCAGTGTATAAACTCAATGCAATTATTAAAACTTTCGATTTCATTTTCATTTTATTTCTATTATTATTTGATGACAAAATTATGCTGAAGATGTTAAGTTAATGTTAAGTTAAAATTGTATTGATATTATTTTAACTTTCCGATTTCTAGTAAAAAACCTCCCCAACGCATCGGGGAGATTTTTAAATTCTTGGAATCTCAATTACTAAAATTTATATTGAAATCTCATTGTACTTGTAAGGTTTTTACTAGTTTCATTTGTTACCATATCGTAGTAAAAAGAAATCTTGATATTATTATCCCATTTATAATTATATCCGATACCAAGTGTCGAAAATTTCAGGTCAGCAGTCCCCAATTTGCTACCTGATGCAGCAATCTGATCACCAGATACTTTTGTATTTGGATCGTACCAATCGTATTTAATTACAATTTGATGTTTTGTCTGCATGATATTCTGTATGAAATAAAAGTATGCACCATTAAAACTTCTTAAGTAAGTATCAGCAGTGTGCGTATAAGCTGAAGCGTCTGATAATGCTGCACTCGGACTTTTTGTTGAACTTGAAGATCCAGGTTGAACACCTTGAATATATTCGCCTTTCAAAGTTGTGATACCAAAAGGAAAATCGAAGGATATCTGAGCATCAATTCCCATGTATTGGCGTTGTGCAATTTTACCAGTATTGGTAGTAGCAGAATCTACAACAAACCCATATTTTCCAATGTTATTAGGAATTGAATCAATCGTTTTATAAATGTATTTATTCGCCTGACGAACTCCTCCGTCATAATAAGAAACACCTACACCATATTTAAATTTTTCAGATTTGCTAGATTTAGCAATAGAAAGACGGCTGATGAAATCTTTTTGAAAATCAAAATCTGACGCTTTCCCACCAGTACCATTAAACATACCTGCTTCAAATTTCAAGAAGTTGAAACTAGAGGTTTTCGGCATTTGATCTGTAAAGAAACTGCTTGTAACCAAGGTTCTGTAAATTTCACATATGCCTCTTTTGTACGAATCTCCGTTTCATTCGCGTCCAACTGAAATACAAATTGTGTCAGACGGTTATCATAAACAATTTTAACACGTCCTCTTCTAACTGTAAAACGCTTATCTACTCCTGATTTGAAATCTCCACCTGCAAAAGAAGGAACACCGGAAGAGTCGGCAATTTGAAATTGAGATTGAATGTATCCGGAAATTTTTACTTTTTTAAATAATGCAAAATCCTCCTGCAATTTACTTACAGCTCTTGTAAGCGTATCTAATGGAGCTTCTTGCGCTTCCTGAGCATTTAGCTTAAAGCTATAACTTGTAAAAGCTATAAAAGCTACAAGCGTTAATAAAAGGTTTGTTTTTAGTTTCATAGTGATTATGTAATGGTTAATTTAACTTTAACTGGCACAAATGTATTTTCAATTCATTTCTTCTGTGTTACGCCAATGTTAATTTTACATAAACTTTGTGATAAAAAAATAAAACACGCAATCAAATGATTGCGTGTTTTAAAGTTCATTAAATAAGTAAACAGAAAGGGGAACAAATAAGGGGCTTGTTATTTTGAAAGATCTTAATGACCCAACATGCCATTAAATTCAGGAATATTCTTTAATTCCAATTTAATATTTTTAAGCTCCACCGTATTCTTGAAATTATGAATTATTTCAAGAACATCAATATCAATCGTGTGCGATTTGCTGCCATCAATTATCACGGAAGAGTTGTCCGGTAAATGTGAAAGCGTAAGAGCGATACTTCCTTTATTAAGAAACGTAACATCTTCAGCCAACTCAATGATTATCTTTTCATCAGCATTATGCAGTTCCTTGTGAAAAAAATAGGACCGCTTATAATTGTTTCGTAAAATAAAAAACATTGACACGAGCATCCCTACTCCAATTCCTTTCAACAGGTCGGAAAACTGGATCGCAATAACAGTTATTATGAATGGTAAAAATTGCTCCCAGCCTAGTTTGAACATCGATCTGAAAAGAGAGACTTTCGCCAATTTATAGCCCACCATCAAAAGTAAGGAAGCCAGACAGGCTAGTGGAATTTTGTTAAGAAAAGAAGCAAACCCGATTACACTGAATAGTAATAATAAACCATGAATAATGGCGGACAATTTTGTTTTTCCACCTGAATTTACATTGGCAGAACTTCTCACAATAACTGCAGTTAAAGGAAGACCTCCAATCAATCCTGATATTAGGTTTCCTAATCCTTGAGCTTTTAACTCGCGATTCGCCGGAGTATTACGTTTATATGGATCGAGTTTATCAACCGCTTCAACACTTAACAAAGATTCTAAACTCGCAATTATTGCAATTGTAACTGCAACAACATAAACCTTAATATTTCCAAGTGCAGAAAAATCGGGCAAAGTAAACTGACCGATAAATTCGGATGCAGAATTAGCAACAGGTAAACGAACCAATTTAGTCCCTGATAAATACAAAGTTGGATCATTAACTTTAAACCATACGTTAATGATAATTCCAAGAATTACAACAATTAATGCACCGGGCACTAGTTTCAATGAAAGGCATGCTATTGCTAGTGCTCCCGGATGAATTATATTAATTGCGTTCAAAATTTTTGAAAACGTATTTCCTCCTTCCGCTTGAAAAAAATTAAAACCAACCGACTGACTGCCATCGTAACCAAGGGCATAGGGAATTTGCTTTAATATTAAAATTATTCCGATCGCTGCAAGCATTCCTTTAATAACACTCGAAGGAAAATAATATCCAATGATCCCTGCCTTTAAATATCCTAATGCGATCTGAATCAAACCAGCTAAAACAACCGCTAGTAAAAAAACTTCATAACTTCCCAATTGTGTTATCGCATTAAGAACAATTACCGTCAGGCCGGCAGCAGGGCCACTCACACTCAAGGCTGATTTACTCGTAAAAGCAACAATTATCCCACCAACAATACCGGCAATTATTCCTGAAAACAATGGCGCACCTGAAGCCAAGGCAATACCAAGGCATAATGGAAGTGCCACTAGAAAAACAACTAAACCAGCTGAAAGGTCATTCGTAAAATATTTGAAATTAAAGCCATTGGCATTTTTCATTGCTCCATTTTTTAAAGTTCGAATCTGAATATTGGGCTCAGGTCAGTTATCTCATCATGCATCACATGTAGATCTTTTATCAACCCATCGCTCATTCCATAAACCCAACCATGGATTTGCAATTCCCGTCTTTCCCAGGCTTGCTGAACAATTTTTGTCTTCGCTAAATTCATCACCTGCTCCACCACATTTAATTCAACCAAACGATTTTCTCTTTCCTTCGGATCCGCTATTGCCTCGAGTTCCTTTGAATATTTATCGTACACCTCTTTAATATTCCGCAACCAATTATTAGAAAAACCATTGTCTTTATTTGACAATGCCGCAATAATCCCTCCACAGCCATAATGTCCGCAAACAATAACATGCTTCACATGCAAAACTTCAACAGCGTAATACAGCACACTTAACAAATTCATATCTGTATGCACAACCACATTCGCAATATTTCTATGAACGAAGATCTCTCCCGATTTGGTACCTGTAATTTCATTAGCAGGCACCCTGCTATCCGAACACCCGATCCATAGACATTCGGGATTTTGCCCCATCGCCAGATCCTTAAAATAATTCGGATTTTGCCCTAATTTTTCTGATGCCCAGTTTTTGTTGCCTTGCAAAAGACGCTCGTAACTTCTTTTCATCAATATCAATCTATTTAATTACACAAAATTAGAACAAATATAAAATCTATTTAATGAATTCCCTAAAGTAAACTTAATCTTACCTTAATGTAAAACAACAATAAGCCCTGTACTTTAGCATCCTATATTAATTAAGGATGACTAGACAGAATTTAAAAATATTATTAATAGATACTGATGCAGAGTTGCTTTTAGCGACAGAGCAGGCATTAACTAGTGAAGGATTTTTTGTAATAACTTCAAAAAATTCAAGAGAAGCTATTAATATGGCAGTTGAAGCATTGCCGCAATTAGTTCTTGTTGATTTATTGATGCCAGATTTGGATGGAATTGATATTTGCATTGAATTGCGCCATAAACCAGAATTGGAAAATACACTTATCGTTTTTCATTCGGAACGCAATGAAGATTATTCTCAAATTGCAGCATTTAATGCCGGAGCAGACGACTATATCATTAAACCTGTAAAACAAAGAGTTCTTGTAAGCAGATTAAAAGCATTATTAAAAAGACATACTTCTCAAAATGTTGAAATTGCTAAAACACTTTTAACAGGATTAACAATCGATCGTGAACGCTATTTGATTTTTCTAGAAGGACAAGAAATTGTATTACCAAGAAAAGAATTTGAATTGCTTTCACTGCTCTCAACTTCACCAAGAAAAGTATTTACCAGAAAAGAAATTTCACAACTTATCTGGGGTTATGAAATTTATGCAAAAAACAGGACCATTGATGTACACATTAGAAAGCTAAGAGAAAAATTAGGAGACAAGTATATTAAAACTATAAAAGGTATAGGGTATAGTTTGGAAGTATAATTCTAAAGCAAAAAAAAATCCGCTCAGAATAGTGTCTGGGCGGATTTAAAAATTTTAAAAATATTTATATTGCACTATACGTTTTTTCACTTGTCAGTATTCCATTTTCATCCCACATCAACCACTTTCCTACTTTTTCACCCATCGCATAATTCATTTCATAACGCTTTGTTCCTTTTGCATCCCAAACAAGCCAAAGACCGTCCTTTTTTCCATTCACATAAA
>JAPLDC010000525.1 GCA_026391935.1 Bacteroidota bacterium
AATTAATTTTATTTGTAGTTTTTTTAACCCCACTTGCTATTAATCTTCAACATCTTGAAGGTGGATTGGGTTTAAGTTTACCTACAGAACCGATCATCTTTGGAATCATGATGATCTTTATTTTTAAACAACTTCATAGCAATACTTTGGATGCAAGTATGTTGAAACATCCAATCACTATAGCTATTATCATTAATTTGATTTGGTTATTCATCACTTCAATTACAAGTGACCTGCCAATTGTTTCAGTAAAATTTTTAATAGCCAGATTGTGGTTTGTGATCGTATTTTATTTTATAGGTACTCAGTTGTTTAAAAAATTCAGCAATATCAAAATATTCAATTGGCTTTACATACTTTCTTTTTCTATTATTATTTTGTATACCCTTTATTGTCATGCTCTCGTTAATTTTGATGAGCAGATAGCCAATTATGTCATGTCTCCGTTTTATAATGACCATACAATTTATGGTGCGATGCTAGCCATGTTCTTTCCTGTTTTGATCTTTTTTATGTTGAATAAAAAATACAGTGGAAGTATTCGGTTTGCCGCTTTTTTATTTCTGATCTTATTTACTATAGCTCTTATATTTTCATATACACGTGCCGCCTGGGTTAGTTTAGCTGTTGCAATTTTGGCTTATATTTTATTATTACTGCGGATTCGTTTTAGAACAATTATGGTAGTATTTATTACAGCATCTATGATAGCATTAGTTTATCAAACCGAAATTGTAATGAAACTGGAAAGAAATCGCCAGGATGCTTCCCAGGATTTTGATAAACACATCGAATCTATTTCAAATATTTCTACCGATGCTTCTAACCTTGAGCGAATTAATAGGTGGAATGCAGCATTTCGAATGTTTGCAGAGCGACCTGTTTTTGGATGGGGACCAGGGACATATAGTTTTGAATATGCACCTTTTCAGCATGCGCATGAAAAAACAATCATTAGTACCAATATGGGGGATAAAGGAAATGCGCACAGTGAATATATCGGACCCTTATGCGAATCGGGTGTGATGGGTGCACTTACATTTATAGCAATTATTATTTGTGTGCTTTCTACCGGTTTCAGATTGTTTTATACCCTTAAAGATAAGGAAACAAAAAATTTAGTTTTGGTCATGCTGCTTGGTTTCATAACCTATATTGTTCATGGTACTTTGAATAACTTCTTAGATACTGACAAGGCATCCGTTCCTTTTTGGGGGTTCGTTGCAATGATCGTTGCAATAGATCTTTATCATAAAAATAGGGAAGAGGTAGTGGAGCAAGAAAGCTAAAATGCCTTTATACAAAACAAGGCGATATCATCGATATAAGGACGGTTTTGTTTGTAGTTCATTACCGTTTCCATGATTAGTGTATTTAACTCCATCATGTTTAGATTTTGGTTATTCTTGATCAAATCTTTTAGAGAATCAATTCCAAAATCTTCTCCTTTATCGTTTTCTAATTCTGTCAGTCCATCTGTATAACAAACAATTGTTGAGCCCGGAGAAATATTCACGATTCCTTCTTTTATCTTTTCTATCTCGTCAAACATCCCTAATCCTGTACATCCTATTTTTAGTGTACTTACAGAATTTCCTGATGCCAACAAAGGTGGATTGTGAGCAGCATTTACATATGTTAATGTGCGTGTTACCAAATTATATTTCGCAATAAAGAGGGTGATGAATTTTTCTCCTTTTGCATTCGCCATTACTTTGGTATTTAATTCGCGGACCAGGTCTGTTAAAGAATTGGTATGTTCGAATAATACGCGGAGATTTGCCTGGAAATTAGACATCAATAAGGCTGCTGCAACACCTTTGCCGGATACGTCTGCAACACAAAAGGCAAATTCGTTTTCATTCAGCCAGATAAAATCATAGTAATCACCACCTACCTGTTGATGAGGGAGGTAAAATGCAGCTGTATCAATATGCTCATTCCTGGGTAATACACTTGGAAATAGCATGGATTGCATTTCTGATGCCAGTTCCAACTCTCTACGCATTGTAGCTTGACGAACAGTTTCACGTGCAAATTTTTTGTTTTCTATTGCAACAACAATAATACTTGTGAGTGTTTGAACAAAAGGTAAATGTTTGATTGCAGGCCTAACCTCTACTTTATCTTCTAGATCACCGATCAATACAAATGCTAAAGGTTGTGATTTATGATACACAGGAATCACAATTTCGAATGCTTTGTTTAACCTTTTTTGAGAAAAATTTATCGTTCCGATCTCTGTGATGGATAATAGATCGCGTTCCACATTAATATCATTGTACTCCTCGCCAACACCATACTTTAGGATACACTTCCAATTGTCATTTTCATTGCTGAATAAAACTAATTTGCCAATGTTTAGTTGATTCTCTAAAACTTCTTCAAAAATTTCGAGTAACTGTTGAATAGAAAAATTATGATTGATTGCCTTGGTAATTTCCAACAGTGAATTAAGTTTTATATCCTTAACTCTTTTTGATCGATTTTTATTTGTCGGAACTTCGAACATAAATTGTTATTAGTCTAACGAATTTAGTTTATTAATTCTCTGCTTTTATCAAAATTTAGACAAAAAAGGGATAACTAACGATGTATACTTGAAATTTTAAAATTAGGGGCATTGCTCCTGAGGTTTTAAATCCTGTTTTTTACTTTTCGTTTAATTTTCTGATCAGGTCGGGAAGCATTTTTAATGCTGCTACTTCTTTCATTTTAGCTCTTGCTTCTCCTGCTGGTGAACCGAAATAAGTTTTCCCTGCAGGGATGTCTTCTCCCAAACCTGCTTGCGCAAGTAATACAGCTCCTTTTCCTATTCTCACATCACTTCTTATTCCTGCTTGTCCCCAAAGTGCAACTCCGTCTTCAATAACAACCACTCCGGCAACACCAACTTGTGACGCCATTAAACACATTTTTCCAACTTGCGTATCATGTCCTATTTGTACATGGTTATCAATTTTTGTTCCTGCACCAATTTTTGTATCCCCGGAAACACCTTTGTCAATGGTACACATGGCGCCTATTTCAACATCATCCTCAATAATTACGCGTCCACAGGAAATCATTTTATCAAAATAATCTGCACGTTTTTTATAATAAAAAGCATCTGCTCCGATAACACAATTTGAATGGATGATCACATTATTTCCCAAATGACAATTATCGTAGATCACCACATTTGGATGGATCACGCAATTTTCACCAATAGTAACATTGTTCCCAAGATAAACACCGGGCATGATAATACTCGTTTTACCAACTTTCGCCGTTTCACTAATTTGTTTTAATGAATAATTTACCGGTTGAAAATGACGAACCAATTTATTGTAATCTCTGAATGGGTCATCAGAAACGATCAGCGCTTTTCCTGCCGGACATTCAACTTTTTTATTGATAAGTATGGTTGTCGCTTTTGATTGCAATGCTTTATCATAATATTTAGGGTGATCCACAAAAACAATATCACCGGCTTCCACCATGTGAATTTCATTCATTCCTGTGATCACATGATCGTTGCCGCCTTCAAATTCACAGTTAATAAGTGAGGCGATATCTTTTAATTTATAAGGAGATGGTAATTTCATTGTTATTGGATTATTCTTTGATTCAAATATAATAAAAAAGTCCTGCGAAATAGCGGGACTTTTTTATCAGTTGTTTGTTAATTTTATTTCACTCGCTCCACATACGAGTTGGTGCGTGTATCTATTTTTATTTTTTCACCTTCGTTCACAAATAAAGGGACATTCACTACAGCGCCTGTTTCCATTGTTGCAGGTTTTAAAGTGTTTGTAGCCGTATCTCCTTTTACACCCGGCTCAGCATAAGTAATAACTAATTCAACAAATACAGGAGCTTCAGCAAGGATCGCTTCATCACCTTCAAAAGAAACCTTAATTTCCATTCCTTCTTTTAAAAATTTAATAGAATCACCTAATAAACTTGCAGAAATATGGATTTGCTCGTAAGTTTCATTATCCATAACAACAATAAATTCTCCTTCCGGATAAATAAATTGCATTTGTTTAAATTCAACGCGAACCACTTCAACGGCCTCACCTGCACGGAAACGATTTTCCACAATTTTTCCGTTCTTTAAGTTACGCATGCGTGCCTGATAAAATGCACGTAAGTTACCCGGTGTACGGTGTTGATATTCTTCTATTCTACAAAGTTCTCCGTTAAAACGAATTACTGAACCTACGTTGATGTCGCCTGAATTTGCCATTTGAATATTGTTATATTTTTTAAATTGGATTGCAAATATAAGGTTTAAAGGGGAATAAGCAAAAAGGTTAAATGGCAGTGTGGAAATTTCACTTACTCAGCCCCTAGAAGATCGGAAATTTTAGACCTCTCTTCTAAACGAGGGAATGGTCTTTAAAATCAATATCTTTAGGCTATATTTGATGGGGTCAGTTTTTTCCGATCTTCTGGGGTCTCGCATAGCGAGATTTCCAGTGAGGTCGTAAATGGCATTGAAATACATTGAAAAATGTAAAAAAAACAATTAAAATGATGATAGAAAAAAATCAAAAAATCATCTACTTATTTATAATCCTCAATATTTAATTGTTTGTCGCAAAAAGGATATTCATTTTCCTGTTGGTTGGAAGCAACGATTATTAAGCGGTTATCAGAATAAGTACCGACTAATTTCTGGTACCATTCAATGGCTTTTTTATCTAAATTAGATGTTGGTTCATCTAAAAGCAAAAGTGGAGTATCCGCCAAAACGGCTAGTGCCAATCGAACTCGCTGTTTCATTCCGGATGAATAATATTTTAATTGTTTATTCTTTGCCTTTTCAAGCTCAGTAAGTTCAATAATTTGTTTGGTGCTCAATCCTTTTTGAAAAGGTTTAAATTTTTCCTGAAACTCAATGGATTCAGTCAATGTAAGTTCATCGAAAAGGTCTAAATAAGGGGCGCAATAACTCAGGTATTTGTATCGTTCTTCCTCTTCAATTTTCAACGTTGAACTTTGAATATTGAACTCGATTTCCCCTTCCGAGTTCATAAGACTCCCCGCAATTACCTGCAATAGAGTAGATTTTCCAGAGCCGTTGGAGCCGATAATAACATAATTGTGTTCGCTGATAAAATCGTAATTTACTTTACGAAAGATCCATTCGTAGTTGTAACGTTTACCTATATTGGTTAAGGAGATTTTCAATTATATTGATTGTTGAGTCAATTGGGTTAAGAAGGTTTTGCTGAAGCGATAAAAAAGATTGCCTGAATAAACCAATTAATCCTTTCTTCAATTAACTTTTTCTAAGAAATTCCTCTCATTATTCCATCTTTCGAATCGCGGATGAACGTAAGGATCTGATCTTTTTCTTTTGAAGAGGGCGCTTCTTGCTCAATAACATCTAATGCATTTGTAACATTATGTCCTTTTACATAAAGTGTACGATAGATATCTTCAATTTCTAAAACGATCTCATTTGAAAAACCTCTCCTGCGCAATCCAACCGAATTGATACCGACATATTGTAATGGTTCACGGGCTGCTTTAGTGAAAGGAGGAACATTCTTACGAACTAAGGAACCGCCTGTAATGAAAGCGTGTGCACCAATTTTTACAAATTGCTGAACTGCAGCCAATCCTTCCAAGATCACCCAATCTTCAATGGTTACGTGTCCTGCAAGGTTAACACTGTTTGCAATGATAACATTGTCTCCTAGGATACAATCGTGAGCAACATGCACATAGGCCATTAACAAGCAATTCTTGCCAATGGCGGTTTTCATTTTATCGGATGTACCTCTGTTTATGGTGCAACATTCGCGGATAGTGGTGTTGTCGCCAATTTCGGTTGTAGTATCTTCTCCTGCATATTTCAGATCTTGTGGAATAGCAGAAATAACAGCACCCGGAAAAATCTTGCAGTTCTTTCCAATACGTGCGCCTGAAAATACAGTGACATTCGGTCCGATCCAGGTTCCTTCTCCGATCTCTACATTATCGTCAATAAATGAAAAGGGCGAAATAGTTACGTTTGCACCTATTTTTGCATTCGGATGAATATGGCTTAAGTTGCTCATGTTGTAGTTGTAGCGTTGACTTCCTTAGGAAGTTTATCTTTAACGATCTGCGCAAGCATAGTTGCTTCGCAAACTTCTTTTCCGTTCACATAACCTACTCCCTTCATATTAACAAGTCCTCTTCTGATCGGACTTTCAAGTGTAAGTCTGAAAACGATCGTGTCACCGGGAATAATTTTTTGTTTGAATTTTACACCATCAATTTTCATAAAAAAGGTGCTGTAAAATTCCGGATCAGGAACTTGTGACAAGGCAAATATTCCACCAACCTGCGCCATAGCTTCTATCTGCATAACACCCGGGAAAATAGGATTGTCGGGGAAGTGTCCTTGAAAAAAGGGTTCGTTCAATGTTACATTTTTCACACCAATAATACTTGTGCTATCCATCTCCATAATCTTATCGACCATTAAAAAAGGATAACGGTGCGGTAACATTTTTGTGATGTCGTTAATGTTGTATAATGGTTCTTTTTCAAGATTGAATTTTTTAACTTCTTTCTTTTTTGATTTGATCAGTTCTTTGATCTTTTTTGCAAAAGCAATGTTACCTGCATGTCCGGGACGAGCGGCCAAAATGTGCATCTTTAAAGGAACACCAACCAAGGCAAGATCACCAACAATATCCAATAATTTATGACGGGCAGGCTCGTTGAAAAAATGAAGGGTTGTATTATTTAAAACGCCTTTGCCTTTTATTTCAACATCTTCTCTATGAAAAACTTTTTGCAGATGTTTAATTTGTTCTTGCGAAATTTCTTTGTCAACCAAAACAATTGCATTGTTCAAGTCGCCACCTTTGATGAGGTCGTGAGCTAATAAAGCCTCTAATTCATGTAAAAATACAAATGT
>JAPLDC010000338.1 GCA_026391935.1 Bacteroidota bacterium
TTGAACTGATCACAGTTCCTTTTGCATCTGGTTGCATAGTGTTAAGCAAGCGTACAGGAATATTTTTTGTCTGAGCAGGAAGAATGCAGGTAGGATGTAATATTTTCGCTCCGAAATAAGCCAATTCGGCCGCTTCATCAAACGAAAGCTCCGCAATCGGATACGTTTTTTCCACAACACGCGGGTCATTATTATGCATTCCATCAATGTCGGTCCAGATCTGGATCTCTTCAGATAGTATCGCAGCCCCAACGATGGTCGCTGTATAATCACTGCCTCCACGTTTTAAGTTGTCAATTTCCCCGAATGCATTTCTGCATATATATCCTTGAGTGATATATAAATTTGATTTTGGATATTTACTTAATTCGAGTTTGATATTTGTTTCAATATACTTCATATCAGGCTCCTCGTTTTCATCGATACGCATAAAATTTAATGCAGGAAGTAAAATCGATTCAATTTTTTTTTCTTCCAGGTAATAATGGAACAAAGCAGTTGAAAGTAATTCACCTTGAGCTAAAATAGCGCGTTCTTCATTTATAGTGAACATATCCATTGTAAATGCACGGAGATATTCGAAATGCGATTCCAGCAATTCTTTCCCTTTTTGAAGCGCAGCCTCCGTGTTATACAATTGTTTAATTACATTATGATAATTAATATCCAAAACATCAATAAGTGATTTTGCTTTATCGTTTTCTTTTCCATAAAGGGCATTTGCGATTTCAACTAAATTGTTAGTTGTGCCACTCATAGCTGATAAAACAACAATTTTTGGACAAGTGTCATTTATTAATTCTGCCAGCGAATGCATGCGTTCAGCTGATCCTACAGATGTTCCGCCAAATTTTAAAATTTTCATTTCAAGAGATATTATTAGGGGTAGCAAATTTATAATAATTGAGGTATTTTGAGTGAATTATTTTCTTTTAGGAGCATTTTTCATTCAATAAGAATGCAATAACTTCAAGGTAGCTACAAATGTTTAGCGTAAACAGGACACTTTACTTAACAATCTTTAACAAAATCAAATTACTTACTAAGAAGTGATTGTTAAATAATTTGTACTTTAGTATTCATAAAACATCCCCGCCATACTATTAAAATAGTATTTTTGCATTCATATATGTTTACATTACTAAAAAAAGAAATTGCTAGTTTTTTAAGTTCACTCATTGGATATATTTCCATTGGCGTGTTTTTGGTGCTGATCAGTTTATTTATGTGGTGGATACGGTCTGACTCAAATTCAAGTAATAATTTGAATGTGTTGGATAGCGGTTATGCAAATATCGATTCTCTTTTTATCATTGGTCCATGGGTGTTTTTGTTTTTGATCCCTGCGATCACTATGCGCTCTTTTGCAGATGAAAAAAAGGCAGGCACTATTGAACTTTTGCTTACCCGCCCGCTCACCGACCTGCAGATAATCCTTGCAAAATATTTTGCAGGATTGGTTCTTGTTTTATTCTCCTTACTTCCAACATTAATCTATTATTATTCTGTTCATAGATTGTGAAGTCCTGTTGGGAATATTGATACAGGTGGGATGTGGGGTTCTTATATCGGATTGTTATTTTTAGGAGCGGCCTTTGTTTCAATTGGAATATTTGCCTCATCAATTACCGATAATCAAGTTGTTTCTTTTATACTGGCACTATTTCTTTGTTTTTTCATTTTTATCGGTTTCGATTTTATGAGCTCATTTGCACTTTTCGGGAAAATTGATAATGTTATTCTGGCATTGGGGATAAATAGTCATTATGTTTCAATGAGCCGTGGTGTGGTGGATACAAGGGATGTAATTTATTTTGTGAGTTTAATTGCCGTATTTATTTTAGGCACAAGAACTGTTTTGGAAAGTAGAAAATGGTAGCAGACACATTTTAACAAACTAAGAATAAAAAAGAGGTAAGTACATTGACTAAAAATAAAAGAAATAAAAAACGGGATATTGTTGCTCTTGGTTTGGCGATCGCCTTACTGATAATGATCAACTTTATAGGTTCTTTTGTATTTCACCGTTTTGATCTTACCAAGGAAAAGCGTTATACTTTATCTGATGTGACAAAAGATCTATTAAAAAATCTGGATGATGTTATTTATGTAAAAGTTTATTTGGATGGTGATTTTCCTGCTGGATTCAAGCGTTTACGTAATGAAACTAAAGAAATGCTGGATGAATTCAGGGCATATGCAAATAATAATATTGAATATGAATTCATTGATCCTTCTGCAAATCCTGATAAAAAACAACAGAACGAAGTCTATAAACAGTTGTTTGATAAAGGACTGCAACCAACTAATATAGAAGTAAAGGAGGAAAGTGCTACTACACAGCAG
This sequence comes from Bacteroidota bacterium, assembly GCA_026391935.1. GTDB lineage: Bacteria > Bacteroidota > Bacteroidia > 2-12-FULL-35-15 > 2-12-FULL-35-15 > 2-12-FULL-35-15. The sequence continues at coordinate 2,347 of JAPLDC010000338.1, forward strand.
ATAATTTTCCCAGCTTGTCTAGTTTCATACCGTGGTCACGAATTGCCATGGCAATTGCTTAAAACGCAAATGGGAAGTTCTCCAGAATCGCAATTAAATAATTCCATCCAATCGCTGGAATATGAATTTGCGAGTTGCATCAGAAACTTAAGTGTTGTGTCCCGACCTCAAATTGGTTTCCTTGATGGGCACGATGAATTAGATACGCTCGCTGTTCAGGATATTGCCGATGCTTTAAACGAATTTTATACTGTTAAAAGAGTTACTATAAATGAACAGTTGAATGCTTTAAAAGGGTTGGATGCGATTATTGTTGCTAAACCAGATTCTTCGTTTTCTGATAAGGATAAATTTATTATTGACCAATTCATTATGAGAGGCGGTAAAGCGCTTTGGTTGATCGATCCTTTGTATACCAGCCCCGATAGTCTTCGAAGAAATGGCGGAACACTTGCTGTCCCTTATAACTTAAGACTGGATGATATGTTCTTTAAATACGGTGTCAGGATCAATGCTGATATGATTGCAGATATTCAGTCATCCGTTATTCCTGTAAATGTTGCTATGCGTGGGCAACCAGCGAATATTCAAATGAAGCCTTGGATATTTTCTCCTTTGATTATGCCAACAGGTTCCCACCCGATTGTGAAAAATCTGGATGTGATAAAAGTAGATTTTGCTGCAAGTATGGATACCATCGCTGTAAAAGGTATTAAAAAAACTATTTTATTACAATCATCAAAATTTTCAAAAGCTATTCTTTCCCCTGTAAGAGTTGATTTGCGCATGGTAAATATGCCATTAGACGAAAAACGTTTCGATAATCCTTATCGTAACATAGCCGTATTGTTGGAAGGAGAATTCGAATCTCTTTACAAAAATCATCTTTCTCCAAAAATTGCAAAGGACAGTGCTATTGGGTTTAAAGAAAATGGCAAGAAAACAAAAATGATTATTATTTCTGATGGTGATATTATTCGTAACGGTATTGATTATCGCTCCGGAAAAAAATTGCCTTTGGGATATGATAAATATACAAATCAGACCTATGGAAATAAAAATTTTATTTTGAATTGTATGAATTATTTATGTGATGATTCAGGTTTGATAAGTGTTCGTGCCCGCGAGTTAACATTGCGATTATTGGATAAGAAAAAATTAAAGAATGAACGATTGAAATGGCAAATAATTAATACAGGCTTGCCGCTATTGTTATTGGTGGTGTTTGGAGTCGTATATAATATTAGACGTAAACGTAAATACTCCTCATGATGCGTAAGAACAGAATAGCGATAGTCTTGGTTATTTTATTGGGTTCGGTTTCTTTTTGGTTTATAAGCCATAATAGAAAGGGGACGATCAATGAAAAAATGAGAAGTTTTGCTGTGAAGGATACAGCATCCATTAATAAAATATTTTTAGCTGATAAGAATGGAAGAACACTTACTTTGGAACGTGGTGAAAAAGGTGTTTGGACTGTAAATGGTAAATTCGGAGTGCGTATAGATGCTTTACATTCTTTGATGGAAACACTTATTAGAGTGGATGTTAAGGAGCCTGTTGGGAAAAAGGCACAGGATAATGTTATGAAACGCCTTGCTGCAAAGGCTGTTAAATGTGAGATATATCAAAATAATGTTCTTACAAAAGCGTATTATGTAGGAACAGAAACTCAGGATCTGACTGGAACTTATATGATCATGATTGATCCTGAAACTATGGAAACCTCAGAACGTCCTTTCATTACTTATATTCCCGGGTTTGAAGGGTATTTGACTACCCGGTATTTTACTGAAGAACGTGGTTGGAGAGACCGTTCCATGTTTGCAAATATTCCTAATGAGATTAAGTCAGTGCGGATGGAAATTCCTTACAATCCTACTTTTGGATACGAATTGATTGTGAAAGGAAATAATGATTACGAAATAAAAATGCTGAGTGATAATAAAATCGTGCCTAATGTGGATCCATTGGCAGTAAAACAGTATTTGTCTTATTTTCAAGCCTTGAGTTTTGAAAGTTTTGAAGTAGATATGAAGCAGCCGCAAATTGATTCTGCAATGAAGTCTCAACCAATAAATATTCTTACTGTAACTGATCAAAATGGCAAGGTTAATAAAGTGAAATTTTACGCTAGAAAACCCACTAAAGAATCTTACGATATTAAAGGAAATTTAGTAAAATATGATACCGAACGCATGGATGCTTTAATGAATAATGGAATTGATTTTGTGATGGTTCAGTTTTATATGTTCGGTAAAGTAATGCCATCTGTCGATTATTTTCAAAATGATTCCTCAAAACCCAAAAAGCCAATAAGCCCGGCTGAAAACAAGAAGCCAAAAGCATAAGCGTTTTTATTAACCAAAATTTTAGTAAGTCCCTGAAAATAGGGGCTTTTTTTGTTAAAAAGTTGGTTGAAATTAAAGTTGTTAACCAACTTTTTTTTTGTTTTAATTTTTATATTTGCTAAGTAAGAAAAAGAAAAACCTATTAATACATCTCGATATGAAATTCATTGTTTCCAGTACTTCATTATTAAAACAATTACAAGCCATCAGCGGTGTGCTTAATTCAAATAACGCCTTACCTATTTTAGATAATTTTCTTTTTGAAATTGATAAGACCCAATTGAAAATTTCTGCTTCTGATCTGGAAACTACAATGACAACTTCAATAAATATTGAATCCAAAGATTCAGGAAGTATTGCTGTCCCTGCAAAATTATTATTGGATACTTTGAAAACGTTTGCTGACCAGCCTTTGACATTTTCTGTGGATGATAAAAAATATGGTATTGAAATTATTTCTGATTATGGGAAATATAAATTGACTGGTCACAATGGTGAAGAATTTCCAAAATTACCAAGTTTAGAATCTGCTTCCTCTCTCGACATTGAGGCGAGTGTATTAGCTTCCGCAATAAACAAAACAATTTTTGCTACAGGAAATGATGAGTTACGTCCTGTGATGTCTGGTGTGTTTTGTCAATTAGCGACGGATAGCATTACATTTGTTGCAACCGATGCTCATAAGTTAGTGAGATACCGCAGAACAGATGCTAAAGCGCAAGCGGCTTCCTCTTTCATTATTCCCAAAAAGCCGTTAAATCTTTTGAAAAATACATTGTCTAGTGTGAGCGGTAATGTGAAGATCGAATACAATAATACCAATGCATTTTTCTCTTTTGAAAATACAAATTTAATTTGCCGATTAATTGACGGAAAATATCCAAACTATGAAGCGGTTATTCCAAAAGAAAATCCTAATAAATTAACAGTTGATCGTGTTTCTTTTTTGAGCTCTATCAAACGTGTTTCTATATTCTCTAATAAAACAACACATCAAGTTCGATTGAAAATTGCCGGTAGCGAATTAAGCATTTCTGCTGAAGATCTTGATTTTGCTAATGAGGCAAGCGAACGGCTTACTTGTCAGTATGGTGGCGAAGATATGGAGATCGGATTCAACTCAAAATTTTTGGCAGAGATGTTGAGCAATTTAAATTGCGAAAATGTAAATCTTGAAATGAGTGCACCAAATCGTGCAGGAATTTTATTACCTACAGAAAAAGAAAATCCAAGCGAAGATGTATTGATGTTGGTTATGCCTGTTATGTTGAATAGCTAAGCCATTGTTAGGCTGGGGTGCAAAATGTCGAGGTGCGGTTGTCACTCTGAGCTTAGCCTGCACTGAGCCAGACGAAGTGTCGAAGAGTTTGCGTAAACCACCGAAATGTTTCGAGAGGCTCAACATGACAACACCCGAAATGCAGCTTCGAAGTATGTCCTTCGAGCAAAGCCGAGAAGTCGACATTCGTTATGAATATTTTAAAGCCGTTCTAGTTTGGAACGGTTTTTTTTTGACTAGTGTCTCTGCTGTTTGAGTTTATTGCGATCCGTGTTCCTTACATGCTGTTATGATAACGTTTCTCTCATTCTAATGTACACTGTGAGATTGCTTCTGAGTCTTTGCGATTCTCAATAATACTTCGAAACGAAGATTCGTTTTATTTTCTTAAATTTACTTTATGAAAAAACTACTTCTCGTTGCATTTATTTCGCTTTCTTCATTTGCTGTTGCTCAAACTACAATAATTGATAGCATATTCTGTGGAGGGGTCTTCCGCAATTATCGTATTTATGTTCCCGCTGCTTATACAAGTGCTTCAGCTAGGCCATTGATCTTTGATCTGCATGGGTATACATCCAGTGCATCTGCTGAGCAAAGCTATTCCAACTTTAAACCTATTGCTGATACGGCAAATATTATTATGGTTTATCCGAACGGAACACTCTTAAGCGGACAGCCATATTGGAATGCTGGATTTGGTCCGGGAGTTGACGATATCCAGTTTATTTCAAATTTAATTGATACACTTTTTACACAGTATAATATTGATCATCAAATGGTTTACTCTTGCGGAATGAGCAACGGAGGATACATGAGCCATACATTGGCCTGTGCATTAAATACTAAGATTGCCGCGGTAGCTTCTGTCACCGGAACAATGTCTACGTTGCAATATTCTACATGTACTCCAAATCGTCCGGTTCCTGTTATGCAAATGAGCGGGACTGCTGATCCTACCGTTACGTATACTGGTAGTGCCGGTTCTTTGGCGATAGATACGGTTGTAAAGTATTGGGTACTTAATAATAATTGTAATCCGGTACCTGTATTTACTTCTGTCCCGAATATTAATTTAACGGATGGTTGTACTGCCGAACATTATGTTTATAATGGCGGTGACATGGGTTCTACGGTTGAGTTTTATAAGATCATTGGTGGAGGACATACTTGGCCTGGGTCACCATATGTTATTGGTGTTACTAATGAAGATTATAATGGCTCAGCTGAAATATGGAGATTTTTCAGAAAGTATAAATTGAATCAATTTGTCGGCATCAGTGAATTAGAAACAACTGATAACATAAACCTATTTCCAAATCCATCTACAAATAATGTTAGCATTGAAGGTGAAAATATTTCATCAATTACAATAGTTGATATAAATGGAAAAATTGTTGTTGAAACAAAACAGAAGCAAATTGATATTTCTGCTTTAGCAAAGGGCGTTTATTCTGTAGCCGTGATTTCCGGAAATCATCGGATAGTAAAGAAATTAGTGAAGCTATAATTATAACATTTTTAAAATTTCATCACTCAAAGGGCTTACGGCCGAAGAATAATAATTGAGTAATTCTCCTTTTTCATTGATCATGTATTTGCAGAAATTCCATTTTGGTAATTCTGTATTCCATCCATTCTGATTTTTATCACTCAACCATTTGTACAATTCATTTTTAGTGATATCGATTTTTTCAAAAAGCTGAAAGGTGGAATTGAAGTTTTTTTTACAAAATGTGACGATCTCACTATTTGTTCCCGGCTCTTGTTTTCCAAAATTGTTTGTCGGAAAAGCAAGTACTGTTATGTTGTCACCATATTTTTCATGTAGCTTTTGTAATTCATCATATTGAGGCGTATATCCGCACTCAGAAGCCGTATTGACGACCAATACTTTCTTGCCTTTGTAGGTTGAAAAGTCAATTTCTTTTCCATCGATGGATCTTAACTGGAAATTATAAAATGATCTTGTATTTTCGGGCATCGAACTGTTTTTTGGTTTGGAGAAAACTTTCTTTGGAGAAAATGATTTTAATAAAAAGTAAATTAATTTTTTCATACAATGATTTTATTTTTATCACAAATTACATGAATTTTAACAATTTTTTTTGAGATTAAAGAAAATGAAAATAAACTTTAAAATTTTATCCTTGCAAATAGTAGTATTCTGTAGTAGCTTTTATAAAAAACAAGCCAAAACGGGAGTTCTCACCTCATGACCGTTTATCATTTTATAACTGACTTCTTTTGTGTTTACAACATCAACAATTTCAGGCCTTTTGGTAGTCATATTGTATCTTATGTGGTCTTTTGCTTTTGCAGATCTTT
>JAPLDC010000137.1 GCA_026391935.1 Bacteroidota bacterium
ATCATAAAAAGGTACATCCAACCATGAAACAATTAATGTGTCATTTGCAGGATTAGTATACCTCCAACACTTAGCAGTGTTTGAAATATCAAATAAAAGATCGCAAGTCATTGCAGCTAAGAAATTTTGAGCTCCGGCAACATTGGGAATAGTAGTGAATGGTGCTGAAATCTGACCATTTGTAAATCCCAAATATCCATTTGATCCAACCCAAAACTGGGACACATCATACCAATAGTAATGAAAGGGAAACCCAATAGGAAAAGAACCTACTGTATTGTCGTCAGCTAAAAACCGAACTTCTTGTGCTCCGGCCAGAGGCAATACATCTATCCAATTATAGACCGGCCCCGAAGGATCATTGCTATCTCTCCAGATATAACCATATGTATCAGGACCACCAGTAGTTTGAGCAAATAATGAATTTAAGCCTAATATGCTGGCAAAAAGCAGAGTAATGATTTTTTTCATTTTATGTTTTTTAATAATTAAGTTTGAATAACAAATATATCAAAAAGAGGGAGAAATAAAAAAGAAATTGACAACCAAAAATATAATATTATTCTTCCTTTCAATTCAAACTATCAGTACTTTTCGGAAATGAAAACCCTTTGAATGTTTCTAATGTTTTGTTGTGGCCTTGCGGGCTTTGCTCAAAAAAACTGCCAGGTAAACAACAATAGTTTTAAAGCTGGGGAACAACTAAAATATAAAATTTATTATAATTGGGGGGCATTGTGGATGGAGGCCGGGGAAGCTAGCTTTTCTACCTTTTTAAATTCTGTTTATGGAAGACATGTTTATCATTTTGTTGGTTCAGGAGCAACATATCCGAAATACGACTGGTTCTATAAAGTAAAAGATACTTATGAATCGTATGCTGATACTTCAAATCTAAGACCACTGCGTTTTATCCGTAATGTAAAAGAGGGTGGCACCTATACATTTGATGATTATGTTTTTAATCAGAATAGAAATAAAGTTTATACTTCCTCGATTCGTAATAAAAAACAGAGTAAGATTGATTCGATAAGCATTACAAAATGTACAGATGATGTAATGACAGCCATCTTTTATGCCCGTTGTCTTGATTTTTCTAAATATAAAGCAAAAGATACTATACCAATAACGTTTGTATTGGATGGAGAAGTATTTCCCTCTTACATAAGATATCTGGGTAAGGAAATAATAAAATCTGACTTACTTGGAAATGTGCGCTGCATAAAATTTTGCCCTAAATTGGTTGAAGGTACTTTATTTAAAGGAGGAGAAGGAATGACCGTTTGGGTGACTGATGATGAAAATAAAATGCCTGTATATGTTGAAACACCTATTTTAGTTGGAACAATAAAAGTAAAGCTATCTGAATATTCGGGATTACGGAATAAAATAACAAGTATTCTTCCGGAAACTAAAACAGCTCCACTTCAAAAGAAGTAGAGCTGTTTAGAAATTGCTTAGAGAGACAATTTTATTATTTTACAATTAATTTCTGATGAAAGATCCTATCATTTGCAGCAGCTGTAATCAAAAATATCCCGGAAGGTAATTGGTGCCCATCAGAAGTAACAGTGAACAAAAATCCACCATTTTCCATTATTTCTACTTTAGAATATATTTCTCTTCCCAACATATCGTAAACAACTACCAATAAATTGTCGGCTTTGAAACCATCTAAACTAACAAAGGTATCAGCATCAACTTGATTCGGATTAGGGAATACTTTAAAATCAGGACTTACTGCTGGTATCTGAACGCTTTGAGCATTGACAGATTGAGTGATCATAAAAAATGAAATACAAAATCCTATAAATGATATTCTTTTCAGTAGATTCATCTTCAATTATTTAATTGTTTATGAAACAAATAGAGTTTATTTTTATTACAAAAGCAAAACCATACAAACATACTTATTAACAACAAATTGTGCGATTATACTGTCTTATTACTATGAATTATATTTTTTTATCGGTGAGTTTCTTTCTTTTCCCTATGAGTATATAGTGAATCACATTCGCTTATTTTTTGCTGTAATCTTTTTATCAATTATCTCTTTACTTTTTTTACCGATTTCCTTCACTGAACTTTTTAGTTCTCCTTTACCACAGCATTGGCTATGGTTTGGCGCTTCAGGTGTGATAGGATTGGCTTTAGGAGATTATTTTGGTTTCACTTCATTCGTTATTTTAGGCCCTCGAATTGGCAGCATATTTACAACCCTTGCTCCGGCAGCAGCCTTTTTTGCAGGCTTTTTCATAATTGGAGAACGCATAAATGTGATCGGTGTTTTTGGTATCCTTATTACGATAACCGGTGTTGTTTGGTTAACATTGAGCAGGAGCGCAAAATTGACCATGCAAGATCATCAAATTGGAAATGTAAAAAAGGGGATTCTTTTCGCCACTCTTGCAGCTGTTTGTCAAGGTGTAGGTGTTGTACTAGCAAATAAAGGATTCCAAACACAAATCAACAATGCTGACCTGCCATTTTTTCAAGCCACTTGGATACGAATGATAAGTGCTACCACAATCATTTATACGATCACGATCTTTCAAGGAAAATTAAAACAGATCACACAACCTGTATTAATAAATAAGAATAATGGTTTGATCTATACTTTATTGGGAACTATTTTCGGGCCTGTTATTGGAGTAAGTCTCTCGATGCTCGCAGTTTCATTATTGCATAATAAACCTTCTGTAGCACAAACCATATTTTCTTTAGTTCCTGTTTTTGTTTTGCCACTCTCCTATTTATTTTACAAAGAGAAAATAACTATCAAATCGATACTGGGAGCATTAATTGCGATAACTGGCGTGATTATCCTAATATGGAGAGATGCAATTTTAAGCTTCTTTATTTAGAGGCTTTTGTTTTTACCTGTAATTTTTGATTTTTTTCTTCAACTAAACGAATATCGATATCCACAACAATATTTTTATTTTTTGAAATAGAAATATTTTTTAAAATATGAGGATCATAACCAATATTTGTTGCCATAAAATCAACCAAAGTAAATTCTTTTTGGATGCTCACTTCGTATTCACCATTTTTATCTGCGCTTACATAACAAACTAGAGTATCCCTATACGTAACAGAAATCTTCGAAAAAGGCACCCTTCTATGAGTATCTGCGTCTTGAACTACTCCTTTAACAACAATTGTATTTTTAGTTGTATCAGCCAGTATATTACCACATACAGTTTTAACTTTTGATAATGAATTTGCATTTGATATTTCAAAAAGAAACAAATTTGCAAATAGGCAAAAAACAACAACCAACAAAGATCTTTTCATTATAGAATATATTTATTAAACACATGTTACGACAACTGTTTCATATCAATAAATTTACTGATATTTGCGACATCAAAAAAATATTTTAAAATGGATGCATCCGAAACGTTAAAAAAATACTTTAATTCAAAAGAATATGCCACAACAATTATTGGAGGCTCAGGAGAAATAAATTCTCCTGTTACCAATGAAGACAAGATCACTACCCTTATTTCCTTGCTGTCAAATCCGTCGAACAAAGAAATACGTGAAGAAGCATTACTTACATTAAAAAAGGAAAAAGGTGGCGAAACATTGTTGTTGGCAATAGCAAGTCCAAAAGCAAAAGATGTTAGAAATATTTTAGTTGCTGCTTGTTGGGAATCTGAGATTAATTTTAGTAAATATCTCCCATTCTTTATTTTATTAGCCTTAGATGAAAACTATTTAGTATCCCTGGAAGCTATTACTACTATTGAAAATATGGAAGGTCCTTTTACCGAGACAACAATCAACGAGGCTATAAAAAAGGTGCAAGTAGTAAAAAAAGATATTACATCTGAACGGCAAGTATTGTTAAATGACCTTGTTATAACATTAGAAGGATTTTTGAAAAATGAATAAATTCAACAAACATTTTCATTTCCTCACTCAAAAAAGCAATTATTTCTTTTTATAATATTTCATCGCTTCGGGTAGAAAAGCTTTAATATCCGAAATCCGGGTTGCATCACTTGGATGAGTACTTAAAATTTCCGGTGGTTTATTTCCTGTACTTGCTTTTTCCATTCGTTCCCAAAAAGCTACCGCTTCAGACGGATCGTAACCAGCCAACTAATAAACCTTGACTCATTCTTTCATTCCCATGTCTTGCAACGGCATGAGCTATTTCATGTCCCATTACACAAGCTAATGCAGCTTCTGTTTGTGTTACAGGAAGCAATCCTGAATATACCACAACTTTTCCGCCAGGCATACACCAGGCATTTACAGTGTTTTCGTTTACCAAATGAAATTCCCATTTATATCCGTCCAATCGACTCGACAAACCTTTTTCTACCATAAAAGACTCTACTGCTTTTTGAATGTCTGTTCCAATCTTACTTACCATTCGCGCATTCGCATCAGCATCCGAAACAGCTGGATTCTTAGCCAAAAAATCAGTGTAATTAGTTAAGCTCATTCCAATCATTTCCGATTCAGGAATTAAGCTCATTTGTTTTCGCCCTGTAATAGGCACTTTCTGACAGGAAACAAAACATATCGCAGTCAATGCACAAAACAAAATTGTCCTTCTGAACATAAAAAATATTATTAATTTATTCAATTTCTGCGGTTATTCCTTTTTCGAGTAAAGAAGTACAAATGGGTTCCAACTCTTCGTATGAACCTTTTTTGACAGAACATTTTCCTTTATAATGTATTAAGAATGTACATTGTTCTGCCTGAATAGGGTCGTGTTTACAAACTTTGATCAGCGAATCGATCACATGATCGAACGTATTAAAATCATCATTGTAGACAACAATTTGTTTGTCCTCTACAGCCACTTCTTCGGGGGCTATTAATACTTCTGAGTCAGTGTCTAAATCGTGTTGTTTATCAAAATCTTTTAAACGCATATTATTTAATCCTATTTTTATAATTATCTGATGTAAAAAAAACGTTACTATTAATTTCCAATAAGTGTTTTCGCTTCCTCAACAGAAATTTTTAATCCATCCTTGTAGGCAACAATAAATGCATCAGTAATATTCGCTGTAGCAACAA
>JAPLDC010000187.1 GCA_026391935.1 Bacteroidota bacterium
TTCGGATTTATTTTACTTTCAGCAGTTGTTGATTTCAACTTGTCTAATTGGATCTATACAGCAAAAACAAAAGGAAGGAAAAATGCGATTCTCATCTTCAGTATCCTCATCAATTTAGGTTTACTATTTTATTTTAAATACACCAACTTCTTTATTGAGATCATCAATGACTTAAAAATTGGGAATATCAAGCCGCTGAATCTGATATTACCTATTGGAATTTCCTTTTATACCTTCGAGAATCTGAGTTACACAATCGATGTGTATCGTGGGAAATTCAAACCGGTTACAAGCTTTTTAGATTATTGTTTTTTTCTCTCTTTCTTTCCAAAGTTAGTAATGGGGCCAATTGTAAGAGCTTCGGACTTTATCCCGCAAATAAGAAAAGATATATACATATCAAAAGAAGATATTGCGAAGGGGCTATACCTGATATTGGGGGGGCTATTTAAGAAAGTTGTAATATCTGATTACATCTATGTAAATTATGTCCAATACATTTTTGATGACCCTTCAAGACATTCAGGTATAGAATGCTTATTAGGTGTTTATGGTTATGCAATGGTCATCTATTGCGACTTTTCGGGTTATTCCGATATGGCAATAGGTATGGCACGTTGGATGGGCTTTACAATTAACGAGAATTTCGATTCCCCTTATCAATCGAGCAGCATTACAGAGTTTTGGCGTAGATGGCACATGTCTTTATCTTCCTGGCTAAAAGATTATCTATACATTTCACTGGGCGGAAACAGAGTCAGGAAATTCCGACAATATGTAAATTTAATGATTACGATGCTTTTGGGAGGTTTGTGGCATGGAGCATCGTTTAATTTTATCGTGTGGGGCGGAATGCACGGATTGGCATTAGCTTTTGATAAAATGAGGATGTCGATTGTTTCCCGATTCAAGTTCAAAAATGAAAGTTCAACGTTTTTAAAAATTATCGGGGTTATCATCACTTTCCATTTTGTATGCTTCTGCTGGATCTTTTTTAAAGCGAGCTCATTCCATGATGCAGGAGTAATTATTACTCAGATCTTTACAAATTTTAATGCCGCTGCCTGGAGACCAATGTTATCGGCTTATGGAATTGTATTTGCGGTGATGCTGACCGGGTATATCATTCATTTTCTTCCAAAAGCCTACGAAACAATTTCGGTAAAAGTGCTTTCAAGAATAACATTAGCAGGCCGTATAGCCATTATGCTTATCTTTATCTGGATCATCATTCAGGTAAAACAGGCAGACCAGGTGATGCCGATATATTTGCAGTTTTAAGAACAATTCTCTTTTTCTTATATTTGTATAATGGAATACCTTCAATTGTTTCAAAAGCTAGAGAACGAAAAAATCCGATATCTTATTTGTGGAGGATTAGCGGTGAATATATATACGGAATCCCTAGAATGACAGCAGATATTGATATTTTGCTTGATTTTACTGAAGAAAATTTGGAGAAATTTGAAACATCAATCAATGATTCCTTAATCCATAAAAACGTTTGTTTCTAAAAAAGAACGTGAAAAAGTCATAAAAGAAAAAAACTTAATTGCATATTCTTATTTTAATAGTTTATCAAATTATATGAATTTAGATGTGCTGATTGATGCCCCTTTTCTTTTTGATGATATGTGGAAAGAGAAAGAAGAAAGGCCAATTGAAGGGATTTTAGTAAATATTGTATCTGTAAATCATCTAATTGCTATGAAACAGTATTCAAATAGAAAGCAAGATATAGATGATGTTGTTTTATTATCTAAACTTCCTAAGAAATGAGCAAATACGAAGTTGTCCCAAAGTTAGAAAATGCCGATAAAGGATTTCATTATACTGTAACAGATGAGCAGATAATTGAACATCAAAAGCGTAGTTTGAAAGATATTTTTGATTGGCTTGAAAAGACAAATAAGTTTGTTTATTCAATTCAAACTCCTGAAGAACGCATAATTGCGAGAAAAATCAAAAATTCTAGCCTTTAAACAAGCAGATCAGATGATGCCGATATACCTGCAGTTTTAAGGAGAAATAACTTAATAAACAGAAATGATCGAATGAATTCATTTGCCGAAAAAATCACTTATTTCTAAAATATTTGGTCAATTAAATAAAAATTCCGTTATTTGCAGTCCTAAAAATAAAAAAGAACATATTTAATATAAAATACAATGTCAAGAGTTTGCGAATTAACCGGAAAAAAAGCGATTGTAGGTAATAAAGTATCTCACTCAAACACTAAAACGAAACGTAAGTTCAATGTGAATTTACAGACCAAAAAATTCTATTTACCTGAAGAGGACAAATGGATTACTATGCGTATTTCTACTTCAGCATTGAAGACCGTAAATAAAAATGGTATTACTGCTGTTGTTAAGGAAGCAAGAGCGCAAGGTCATTTGAAGAAATAATAATTTTTAAAATAATACCACAAAAACGTTGCTACTTTCGTAGTGACGTTTTTTTGTTTTATACCCCGTATTGCGATTTAAATTAGCATCACGAAATGAAGATCAAAAAATTATTCTTTTTAGTTTTTCTATTAGCAACAGGCTTATCCTTTTCACAAAACTATGATACGGATATCCTTTCAAAGGAATTTCATAAGGAGCGCAGGGAGGCGCTTAGGAAATTTCTTCCAAATAATTCATGTGCTGTAATTTTTGCAGGAGCCGAAAGACAACGCGCAAATGATACGAAATTTATTTACCACCAAAATCCAAATTTTTATTACCTCACCGGTCTGAATGAGCCTAATGCCGTAGTTATCATCTTCAAAGAAAAACAAACCTTTTACGATACAATTAACACCAATGAGCTCATTTTTGTTCAGGATCGCGATCCGGCAAAAGAAGTATGGACGGGAAAAATAATGGGAATCAAAGGGGTAGAAGATCAATTGGGTTTTTCAAACGTCTTTATAAATAACAAATTCGCGGATTTTAACATCGACTTTTCTTCCTTTGAAAAAATTTTTCATCTTGATTTTGATACTGATATTGCTGATGATAGTAACGATTCGGGGGATCTTCATAGCTTGATCAAACATTTTCATTTGAAAACTACTTATGCAAAAAAGAATAGCGATGCCCAAAATCTGAAAGTATGGATGGCTTCAATGAGAGAGGTAAAACAACCTGAGGAGATCATTTTGATGCGCAAGGCGATAGATATGACCTGCAATGCACATATTGAGGTTATGAAAGCGTTGGAGCCGGATATGAAAGAATATCAGGCTCAGGCTGTGGCAGAATTTATGTTCAAAAATCAAGGTTCCGAGTATGTTGGATATCCTTCAATAGTGGGAGGCGGAGAAAATTCATGTATTCTTCATTATGAAACCAATCGTAAAAAATTGACAGAAACAGACATGTTAGTGATCGATGCGGGGGCAGAGTACCATGGATATACAGCAGA
>JAPLDC010000160.1 GCA_026391935.1 Bacteroidota bacterium
TTACTAAAATATCTAAAATGGCTAACACCTGATCGTGCTGAAAAGCTGCTTCATAGATCACTTCTGCTCCACTTTCAATTAGTTTTTTTGTGTTTTCTACTGCAGCCAGATTGTTTGACCGTTTTGCAGGAGTAGCATCTATTCCACCAGAAAAAAGTTTCTGAGCTAATACTCCAACACTATTTCCTCTGTTAAAAATAGCTTGTTGCTCTTTGGAAACAGCATCTCTCTTTTGTATAAAATATTTATATAGATATAAGGATTTCGAACATTGAAGCCCACGTAAAAAGGTTGATTTGCTTAAAATATGCTTTTCCAAGATTGAGAAAATTTATTGAGGAAAGATACTTTTTTTATGCTTATCAATCCATTTCATTCAGAAACTAATTTTTTCTTAAAATATGGGCGAATTAGTTTTTCAAAGCAATTTGATAAATACATTTTATAGCACACCTAATTAATTAAAGCTGCAGAACGGGAAATAAATCTCACACTATAAAAACCTTTTTTGTCGACAAATGGCTTTTTTTGTAAGACTTAATGATATTTTCTTAAGATTTATGCCAAAAGTCATATTTTAAATGGAGCAAATTGGCCAAATTGTGGTATTGATTAATTGATTAGACATTTAAACCAATAACAATCTTAAAAAAATTGCGATAAAAAAATATAGCCAAGGAAAATGTAATTCTTCACAATATAAAAACTTCTGAATTACAGAAACAAGAATTAGGGAAATAGCGAAAAAAAGACCTAAAGAATATTAAGAATTATTGCGCCGCGTCAATTACTATAAATATTTTTTTGCCAAAACAATCTTGCATGAAATTTAAGATACTCCTGAGTTTTCTCTTTCTGATTCCAATGCTTGGCAATTCTCAGGTGATAATTGTTGAATGGAATTTCCCTAATAGCCCTGATGACGCTACAGCAGATGCAGGTATTGCAGGGAATTTAGCTAAAACTATTTCAACGGTTACGACAGGGGCACTTAGTTTTGGAAGTAGTGGTGTTTCAACTAAATCTGCTGAAGCTCCTGATGGTTGGGCCTTAAATGACTATTGGTTGATTGATTTTGTTTCTACTGGGTACTCTAATTTGAGTATATCGTCTGCTCAGCGATCAAATAGTAATGGACCTCGAGATTTTGACATTCAATATAGTATTACAGGTTCTGGTGGCCCCTGGACCACAGTTACAACAAGTACGGCTGGAAATGGCTCATGGGTAACATTAGCCACTTTTCCCCTTCCCGCTGCATGCGATAATCAGGCTGAAGTTTTTATTCGCTGGCTAGTTAGTTCAAATATTCAAGCGGATGGAGGATCTGGGATTAGTGGAACAGTAAATTCAAGGATTGACGATATCATCATAACGAGTGCTGTTTCACCAGCCGCATCTTCAGCAGATTGTGCTGGAGGTATAACAATTTGTTCAAATGCAACCTTTATAGGAAGTAGTTCCGGTGGAGGAAATTATTCTGATTTTAATGCTAGTAATACAGATTGTCTGGACCCACCAGAACATCAAACTTCCTGGTATTATTTTTCTTCTACATCAAATGGTAATATAGGTTTTACTATAACTCCCGCTTTAACCTCAGATGATTATGATTGGGCTATTTGGGGGCCGATGGCCACTGTAACGTGTCCTCCATCCGCTGCTCCAATAAGGTGTTCTGCTGCTGATGGGAATAGTAAGCCCGCAAATATTACAGGATTAAAAACAGGCGCCGGAGATAATTCAGAAGGCCCTAGCGGAGATGGATGGGTTGAATCATTAAATGTTCTTGCTGGTCAAGTTTATGTTTTGGTAATTGGACAGGCACCTCTTCCCCTTTCACTTTAAGTTGGCAGCTATCCGGAGGAGCTTCTTTGAATTGCAGTCCGCTCCCCATCGAATTATTAACTTTTACTGGAAAGAAAATAGGTGAAAAAAATAAATTGGAATGGTCCACCGCTTCTGAAAAAAATAATAATTTCTTTACGCTTGAACATTCTAATGATGGTGTATTGTTTGAGTCTATTGCAACATTAGCAGGTGCAGGCAATAGCACCGCGCTAATCAATTACTCTTCTTATGATTACCAGCCTTTTATTGGACATACCTATTATCGGTTAAAGCAAACTGATTACGATGGGAAAATATCCTATTCTTCTATAATTTCAATTGAAAATAAATTAGATGATATTGCCGTTAGTAATGTTCATCCGAATCCTACAAATAATGATCTAAATTTCGACCTAACGACAACTGTCGCTGGTCTTGCTCAGATAAAGATTATGGATTATTTAGGCAGGGTTGTTCTTGAAAAAGCTCAAAAAATTGATGAGGGACAAACAAGTTTGAACATCCAGATGAGCGAACTCTCTAAAGGTGCATACACGCTAGAAGTTCAATTTAGCGAGGGTAATTACCACTCTTTCACGAAAGTGATCAAAAATTAAGTGCGTTTATAAATTTGATTCTGATAAAAAAGCATCTCATTTGGGATGTTTTTATTTTGGTATAGACCGAATCCTGATTTGTATCTGTAAAGGAGACTTCATTTACAATTTATATCAGTATATTTGTTTCCTTTAAAATACACTTTTTTATCAAAATATGATCAAAGATATTCGGTATTTATTTTTCATTATACCTACATTATTCATATTTGTTTTTACTTCGTCATTTGCTCAATTGACAGTAAATGCAGGTCCTGACAAAATTGTTTGCCCTGGCGCTTCCGTAACATTAGGAAGTATTTCTCCGGCCTCTGGTGGTTTGGCTCCCTATACTTAT
>JAPLDC010000439.1 GCA_026391935.1 Bacteroidota bacterium
GTCTACAGGTATGGTTTCTAATATGGCAGATAGTAATTTTTATACAGGAACTACTACTATCTTTTCCTCTCTCGGTGATAGTGATCTTGATTCTTTATCAGGGATTACAACCTATGATGGATGTATTTTGGATTTTAATGCAGTGCCTTCTGCAGATACATTATATTTTAATTATTGTTTTGGATCGGAAGAATATCCTGAATTTGTTTTTGCAGGGTTTAATGATCCTTTTGCGGTATTGATCAGCGGTCCCGGAATTACAGGGCGTATAAATGCAACAACTTTACCAGGAGGTTCTCCTGTTACTATTGATAATGTTAACGATTCTGTTAATACCTCTTATTATTTTAATAACGAAACTCCTCCGGGACGTTATATTACTTATGATGGATTTACAACAAATTTGATGGCATTTGCGCAAGTGATTCCTGATTCAACCTATCATTTCAAAGTAGCAATTGCTGATGCAGGTGATGGTGCTTATGATTCGGGAGTTATGCTGGAAGCTTTCAGTTTCAGATGCGTTGCAGCTGAACCCACTTTCGCAGGAATTCACGAGAATACGCTTTCTTCTCTTAATGTTTATCCCAACCCCGGCACGGGTAATTTTTATATAAATGATAAAGAGCATGTGTTGCAGGACGGAATGGTTAGAATAATGAATGTTTTTGGGCAAGAAATATTTTCAGAAAAAACATCTCCTGAATTGACAGAGATCAATATTTCAAATCAAGCTACCGGAATTTATTTTGTAAATGTAATCACAAACAAGGGCATCTATAAAGCAAAGATCCTGAAAAAATAGAGCCTACTTTTTCTTGCTCACAATTTCAAATCGCTGTACTATTGATTCCCCTTCTTCATCAACAAGTGTAAGTGTGTGTATCCCTTCATCGGGTGCTAATCCCATTTGATGTATGTTTTGTGTAGTGCCAATAAATACGCCATCTAAATGCCAGTAGATGATCGTATTCGCTTTGCGATGTGCCACCTGAAAAATTGTTTTTCCAAGTGTCCCGTCAATCTCTACCGGGACATAAATTTTACTGAATTGTTTTGGATAAATAATTTCCATAGCGCTCAAGCCTTCTGTTTCACAATCACTGCGTAATGGTGGTAATTCCTTATATGTTGTATTTTTTGATTTGTAATACCATTCCATGGCCGGAGGAAGTACAAACCAACTTACATGTTTCATTTTACTGACATCTTCACAATTACTATTTACGCGAAATCTTCCACTTTCATCTAGGTGAATTAACCGATGATATTTACAGGGTTCTGTTCTCAATCCATTTTTTTGAATCCAGATACTGTCTGTTGGTTCACAAATATCACTAGCTCGGCAGCCGCTTTGTTTACATATTTTAACCTTTTCCATTTCATCATATGGAGGTGTAAACCATTTTCCCGGTTTTAAAATACTGAAAATGTCAAACAAGATAGGGGCAGCAGTTTGAATTCCTACTAACCCAGGACGACCTTCTCCATCTGCATTTCCAACCCATACACCCACAACATAGTTTGGGGTTATCCCGATGGCCCATCCATCTCTGAATCCAAAACTTGTTCCCGTTTTCCAAGC
>JAPLDC010000014.1 GCA_026391935.1 Bacteroidota bacterium
CAAGATCCACCATTTTATGTTGGTGATACGCATTGGGCCGATTCTGTTTTTAAATCGCTCAGTCCGGATGAAAGGATTGCTCAACTCTTCATGGTTGCTGCATATTCCAATAAAGACAAAGCACATGTCAAAGAAATTAAAGAGTTAGTAGATAAATATAAGATCGGAGGATTGATCTTTTTTCAAGGAGGACCGGTTCGGCAAGCTGTTCTTTCAAATTGTTATCAGTCATGTTCCAAAGTCCCTTTGTTGATTGCGATGGATGCTGAATGGGGATTGGCGATGCGATTGGACAGTACCACAAAATTTCCCCGTCAAATGACCTTGGGTGCAATTCAAAATGATTCGTTGATATATGAAATGGGAGTGGAGATCGCACGTCAGACAAGGCGTTTGGGGATGCAAGTGAATTTTGCTCCGGATATCGATATCAATAATAATCCGCTGAATCCTGTGATCGGGAATCGCTCATTCGGAGAAAATAAAATGAATGTAACGCGAAAAGCATTGCTTTACATGAAGGGGATGCAGGATAATCATGTGCTGGCCTGCGGAAAACATTTTCCCGGACATGGTGATACAGATAGCGATTCACATAAAACATTACCAACAATAAAATCGTCAAGAGCCAGATTGGATACTTTAGAATTATATCCTTTCAAAGAATTGATAGCACAAGGATTGGGAAGCATGATGGTTGCTCACCTAAGTATACCTGCTTTGGATACAACTCCGAATCAGGCATCTACACTCACAAAAAGTATTGTTACCGGATTGCTGCAAGACACATTAGGATTCAAGGGCTTGATCTTTACAGATGCATTGAACATGAAAGGGGTTAGTAAATTTTATAAACCCGGTGAAGTAGAAGTGAAAGCTTTGATGGCTGGAAATGATGTTTTACTTTTTCCAGAAGACGTGCCTACAGGAATAAAAGAAATAAAGGCAGCAATTGAAAGAGGTGAAATTTCTCAGGAGGAGATTGATAAGCGATGCATGAAAATATTATTGGTGAAACAATGGACAGGATTAAATCATTATTCCAAAATAAAAATAAAAAATTTAGTTGAAGATCTCAATACGCCTACAGCAGAATTGATAAACAGAAAACTAACAGAAGCGTCACTCACTTTATTACAAAATAAGAACAACATTCTTCCGCTACAGCATTTGGATTCAGCGAATATTGCATCCTTATCATTAGGATATAAAGACCCGACAATTTTTCAGCAAACGCTTTCCAATTATGCACCTGTAAAACATTTTGGAATTGATAAAGATGCAAAACAAAATTCGTTTGATAGTTTAATAACTCAGTTAAAAGGATTCGATCCGATTATTGTTCAGATCAACAACACCAACAATAAACCGGATAAAGATTTTGGATTATCGTCCCCGGTTGTTACACTATTAAAGGCACTTATCAAAGAGCATAAAGTGATTGTGAATGTTGCTGCAAACCCCTATATTCTTGCAAAAATGGATAGCTTGCAATTTGCAGATGCCGTTATAATGAGTTATGAAAATAGTGATTACAGTGAAAGTTATGCAGCACAATTAATTTTCGGAGGTATACCCGCTACAGGAAAGTTGCCCGTAACGGCGAGTCCCTATTATAAGATCGGAATGGGTATTAAAACAAAAGCTGTTCGTTTAAAATATACAATACCGGAAGAGCTTGGTGCGAATGCCAAACTTTTAAATAAAATCGACAGCATCGCATTAAAGGGAATTAAAGATAAGATCTATCCCGGATGTGAGATCCTAGTTGCCAAAAACGGAAAAGTATTTTATCAGAAATCATTTGGATATCATACCTATGAAACGAAGATAAAAGTGAAGAACGATGATCTTTATGATATCGCCTCGGTAACAAAAATTATGGCTTCCACTGTTTCTCTAATGAAACTGGTGGATGATCTGGAAGTAAATTTGGATGAACATCTCTGTTATTATTTGCCTCAATTGGAGGGAAGCAATAAACAAAATATTGTGATCAGAGAAATGATGACACACCAGGCGGGATTAAAAGATTGGATCCCTTTCTGGACAAAAACAGTTAATAAAGACGGAAGCTACAAGGACGGAATTTATAATAAGACACCGAACGATTTTTATACAAAGCGTGTTGCAAATGATCTTTACATAAATAAATATTATGAGGATACAATCTATAAGCAGATCATAGCATCACCTGTTAAAGATGCCGGTAAATTTGTTTACAGCGATCTCGGATATTATTTCCTGAAAAAGATTATTGAAAAAGAGACACAATCAGCATTGAATGTATATGTACAAAATACATTTTATTCTCCATTGGGTTTATCTACAATGGGATAT
>JAPLDC010000446.1 GCA_026391935.1 Bacteroidota bacterium
TGTTTTTGCAACAGCTTTAGTAATTCCTACACCTCCAAAAATATAAGGATATACTTTTGTTTTATTTCGCAATTGATTTGCACCCACCACAAGCTCAAGGGATAATTCATTTAAAGTAGTTTTATAGTTTTGATAAACAAAACCACCGTTCGAATAATAATTTAAGGTTGTGTCTGCCGCTCCGTTCAGAGCAGTATTATTGGCAATGCCATTCGATTTCTTAGAATCCTGTCCATATGTAACCGCATTTAAATACCGGAAACGCCATCCAAAATCCAATGCGCATTTATCATTTTGATAATACATTTGACCCAATGTGAAACCTCCGCCACCACCAAGCTTTTTCATTTTCACATCACTCTGCAACCAGGAAGCTCCTGCATTTAACCCTAATTCAATGGGATGAGTGGTTTGTCCATAAGAAATACTTTTAAAAAATAAAAGTGCAAAAAAGAGAATTGAAGTAAACGATTTTTTCATTATTAATTTTTTATATAGAGACGTTTGCATTTATTGTGCCGAATTTATTTCAAGCAAAAAAAGTCCTGCAAACAAGGGACTTATTATTATAACAGAAAATCATTTTACTTTTTTTTACTTAAGATCTTGAATTCAGTTCTTCTGTTTTTGGCATGTTCTTCTTCAGTGCAATCAACGCCATCGGCACACTTATTTATCAACCTACTTTCTCCATACCCTTTACCGGAAATTCTATCTTTAGAAATCCCACCTTTTAAGATATAATCCACTGCAGAATTTGCACGTTGCTCTGACAATTTCAGATTAAATTCCTGAGTAGATCTTGAATCCGTATGAGAAGAAAGATCAATTACCAACATCGGATCATTTTTCATAATATTTATTACCTTGTCCAAAGTTTTTGCTGCCTCAGGTAAGATCTTGGATTCGCCATAATTATAATAAACATTTTCAACGATTGTAAGACTATCTTTTTTTGCCTGATCTTTCAATTGCAAAACTTTCAACCATGGGTCATCTACATACAATACTCCGAGTTTATTATGATCACCAGGTAAAATTGAGAATTTGAATTTACCATTTAATCTGGTAAACTCCTTCACAACGTCTCCTTTAGCATTGGTCAACAAAATTTTATTATATGTCTTCAACTTTGTATCTCCCTCATCCAATGCAAATAGAATATTCTGATCTGCAGGCAAATTGGTAAATTGAAACCCTCCCTTTGAATCTGTTTTAGTAGTTTGCAATATTTCACCTTTTTCGTTGACCAAATTAACTGTTGAATTTGCTAAAGGTGCTTTGTTTTCAGAAACTAAATTCCCTTTCAGGTCAAAACGCAATTCACTATCCTCAACGGTCATTAATTTTAAAGAAATTTTATCTGCTGCTAAGAAGTTAAATTTGAAATTTCCACTATCACCCGATTTTGTCGTTTGCATTTCCTTCCCGGATTTATTTGTAATGATAATTTTGGTATTCGGAGCCAATTGAGTATCACTCTCATCTACTTTCACTAAAAAATTTTGATCAACAGGAAGATCTGTAAACACAAAAGCACCGAAAGCATTGGTAGTAGCAGTTTGCACTACCTCCCCTTTATCATTCAACAAATTAACTTTAGTATTTGCAAGTGGCTTTGAAGGATTTTCGCCAAATAATAAATTCCCTGCAATGGTCACATCTTCACCTGCACCAAGTTCAGGTAGTGCATTTGGATCAGCAGGTAGATTCTGAAATACAAACTTTCCTCCTTTTTCGTTAATTACAGTTACACGGATAATTTTGTCCTTTTCATCTGTTAAATAATACTTCTTCTTATCAGAAAAACGCATATCTGTCTCATCTAACTTAACCATGTAATGCTTATCAGGATCCAGTTTATCAAATTTAAAAAAACCTGTATTATCAGTTGTTGCTACACTAATCACTTT
>JAPLDC010000130.1 GCA_026391935.1 Bacteroidota bacterium
TTTATTGATCGGTGTTCCAGGATTAGCAAAAACGTTATTGGTGAATACGATCGCTGATGTACTTGGATTAAGTTACAATCGTATTCAATTTACCCCCGATCTAATGCCTTCTGATATTATTGGTTCTGAGATATTAGGTGAGGATAGGAATTTTAAATTCATAAAAGGTCCTTTGTTCGCCAATATTGTTTTGGCTGATGAGATCAATCGGACACCACCAAAAACTCAGGCAGCTTTATTAGAGGCAATGCAGGAAAGGAGTATCACAACAGGAGGAAAACGTTATGAATTAAGCAATC
The DNA here is from genome assembly GCA_026391935.1 of Bacteroidota bacterium. Taxonomy (GTDB): domain Bacteria; phylum Bacteroidota; class Bacteroidia; order 2-12-FULL-35-15; family 2-12-FULL-35-15; genus 2-12-FULL-35-15. The sequence continues at coordinate 300 of JAPLDC010000130.1, forward strand.
CTTTTTTTGTGTTAGCAACACAGAATCCGATTGAGCAGGAAGGTACATATCCTTTGCCGGAAGCGCAGTTAGATCGATTTATGTTTAATGTTTGGTTAGATTATCCGAAATTACAAGACGAATATTTAGTAGTTAAAAATACAACGTCAAATATAAAAGTGCAACTTAGAAAAGTCTTGTCAGCGGAAGAAATTGTTTATTTTCAGGAATTAGTTCGCAGGATTCCTGTAGCTGATAATGTTTTGGAGTATGCTGTTAAGCTAGCTTCAAAAACCCGCCCGAATACAGAACATGCTGTTGAAATAGCAAATAAATATTTATCCTGGGGTGCTGGACCAAGAGCATCACAGTTTTTAGTAATTGGTGCCAAATGCCATTCCTTGATAAAAGGTAAGTATTCTCCGGATATTGAAGATGTTAAAGCTGTTGCTCCAGCTATTTTGCGTCATAGAATCGTTCGTAATTATAAAGCGGAGGCTGAAGGTGTAAGTGTCGATAAAATTATTGAAGAGTTAGTTAAGTAATATATAACTTGTTTTTTTGACGTCCTTTTTCAGAAATGAAACAGGACGTTTTTTATGGTAAGTTGAATAAAAATATTACTTAGTAACATTGTTGAATAATCAATTTTAGAATTATTTTTTTGTTTTTTTTGAAAACAAATCTTAATAAAATAAAAATATTTTGTAATAGTTTTAAAGTCTGATGACAAAAAAAGAGCGGTTTGAAAAGGTTATTGAATATTTCAGCAAAAATCATCCAGTTGCGGAGACTGAATTGCATTATAAGGATCCCTATCAGTTATTAGTTGCTGTTATTCTTTCTGCTCAGTGTACTGATAAGCGGGTAAATATGGTCACGCCTGCCTTATTTAAAGCTTTTCCAACACCGGAAGTAATGGCGGAGGCTAGTAGTGATGAGGTGTTTCAATATATCAAGAGTGTGAGTTATCCGAATAATAAGGCGAAACACCTGGTTGGGATGGCAAAAATGTTGGTAAATGATTTTAAGTGCATTGTTCCATCAGAAATTGAGGAACTAATAAAAATGCCTGGAGTCGGTCGAAAAACGGCCAATGTGATCGCTTCTGTTGTTTATAAAAAGCCTGCAATGGCTGTGGATACGCACGTGTTTCGAGTTGCAAATCGTTTAGGCCTGACAACGGATTCTAAAACGCCATTACAAACTGAAAAAGAATTAATAAAATATATCCCCTCATCCAAGGTGGCTGTGGCTCATCATTGGTTGATCCTGCACGGACGATATGTTTGCGTGTCACGAAATCCCAAGTGTGCTTCCTGCGAACTCAAACCATTTTGTAAATATTTCGGTTCCCTTCAAAAGAAATTGAAGAATTAATTCCTGCTAAGTATTTTAGCATTTACATTTATTTTGCTGATTTTATTGACTTGTGTGTCGAAATATGCAAAAAAAAATCTGCTAAGTTTTTTAGCATTCTTAAAAATTTCTTTTTTCTTGTTAATAAATGTCAGTACTTCGTTTTGTGAATGAGAGTTAATTCATTTAAATTTGAGTAAAGAATTTATGGCAAATCACACTACAAGCTTAAAAGCGGGAGATAAAGCTCCGGATTTTAAAGAAAAAGATCAAAATGGAAAATTAGTTTCCTTGAAAGATTTTATTGGAAAAAAATTAGTTCTTTATTTTTATCCTAAAGATAGCACGCCAGGTTGTACTGTGGAAGCATGTAATCTGCGTGACAATTATTCTGGACTAAAAAAGAAAGGATACGCTATATTAGGAGTGAGTGCCGATGAGGAATCAAAACATTTAAAGTTCATTGAAAAAAATAATTTGCCCTTTCCTCTTTTAGCGGATGTAAATTTGAATGTCATCAAAGCATATGATGTGTGGGGAAAGAAAAAATTTATGGGGAAAATATATGATGGTATTAACCGGACCACATTCGTGATCGATGAAAAAGGGAAGATTGAAAAAGTGATCACTTCGGTAGATACAAAAAATCATACGGAACAGATATTAGAAAAGTAAAAGCCAAAAAGAAAAATATACTTAAAGAATTAAAAAATAATAAGATAACACCGTTCACTATTATATTGATAAGCAATTAACCTGTGAACTTTTAAAATTGTAACTATAAAAACTATATAAGCCATGAGCAAAGAAACGAAAGAAGCGAAAAATGCAAGCGCTAAAGAATCGGTAAACAAAGAAAAATTAAAAGCATTGCAACTTACCATCGAAAAGTTGGAAAAAACTTATGGTAAAGGTGCGATCATGAAAATGGGAGATGCTCCGGCAGAAAACATGGAGGTTATTCCTACAGGTTCTTTAGGAGTTGATATTGCATTAGGTATTGGTGGATTACCAAAAGGAAGGGTAATTGAAATTTATGGACCGGAATCCTCAGGTAAAACAACGTTAACGTTACATGCGATTGCTGAAGTTCAAAAAGCCGGAGGTATTGCTGCATTCATTGATGCAGAGCATGCTTTCGACCGTACCTACGCAGAAAAATTAGGAATTGATACTCAAAATTTATTGATATCTCAACCCGACAATGGTGAACAAGCACTAGAAATTGCTGAGAACCTGATCCGTTCCGGAGCGATAGATATTATTGTTATCGACTCTGTTGCTGCTTTGGTACCAAAGAGCGAAATAGAAGGTGAGATGGGTGATTCTAAAATGGGTTTACATGCTCGTTTGATGTCTCAGGCATTGCGTAAATTGACAGGTACAATTAATAAAACCGGCTGTTGCTGTATTTTCATTAATCAGTTGCGTGAAAAGATCGGTGTGATGTTCGGCAATCCTGAAACAACAACCGGTGGTAATGCACTTAAGTTCTACGCTTCTGTTCGTATTGATATCCGCAGGATCGGGCAAATTAAAGAGGGAGATGCAGTTGTAGGAAACCGGACACGTGTTAAAATTGTAAAAAATAAAGTAGCTCCTCCTTTCCGTCAGGCTGAATTTGATATCATGTATGGAGAAGGAATTTCTAAAATTGGTGAGATCGTTGATCTTGGTGTTGAACACAACATCATTAAAAAAGCAGGTTCTTGGTTTAGTTATGGTGATACCAAATTAGGACAAGGTCGCGATGCGGTTAAAGCATTGTTTCATGATAATATTGAGTTATGTGATGAAATTGAAGCTAAGATCCGTGTAGCATTGAGCGGTGTTACTGCTGCTGCCGTTGAACCAGAATTGGCAATGGCGAAATAATTAGTATAATTATTAGGGCAATTCCCTATTCATAAATGTCATCCCCGAACATTGTGATTCTCTTGGAAGCACTTTGAGAAAGGGATGACATTTTTTTTATCTACTTTTGTTAACAATGAAAACAATATCTATGAAAATTAAAATTCTTTTTCCGATACTGACTTTTGCAGGATCAATTCTTATTTCTTCTTGTGGGAACAATGTAAAAACTGTTGAACCTATACCTGTAGATTCCTCAAAAACGAAAGTGCCGGAAGCATTATTGAAATTAAATGAACAGATCAAATCAAATCCCAAGGATGCCGATCTTTACCATGCTCGTGCCAAATATTATTTGAACGAAAAGAAATTTGATCTGGGCTTTGATGATATGAGAAAGGCCATGACAATCGATAGTTCAAAGGCAGAATATTTTATCACTCTTTCTGATCTTTACTTTGTTACTAATCAAACGGCGAATTCTAAAGCTAGTTTGGAAAAATGCATCAAGCTAGATGATAAAAATGTGAATGCCATATTAAAATTGGCAGAATTGTATTTCTATGTAAAAAAACACGATAAATGTTTTGAATACATCAACATGGCTTTGAAGATCGACAAATATAATTCAAAAGCCTATTTCATGAAAGGAATGAATTATAAAGAATTGAAGGATACAGCAAAAGCAATTTCCAGTATGCAAACCGCAGTTGAGCAAGACCAAAGTTTTTATAATGCATATATGCAATTGGGGATATTGAATGCCGGTCAAAGAAATCCTGTAGCTGTGGATTATTATAAGAATGCGATGCGGATCCAGCCTAATAGTGCAGAAGCTTGGTAT
>JAPLDC010000010.1 GCA_026391935.1 Bacteroidota bacterium
AATTTTCAGATGAAATTGAAAGTTGGATAATTGATGAATTGAAAAACATTGGTTGTGATACAGCTAAAAGTGTATTAGAATTATCTACAGAAGAATTGGTTAAACGTACCGATTTAGAAGAGGTGACAGTAACAGAAGTAAAAGCAATTTTACAATCTGAATTTGAATAAAAAAGTGAATAGGGGAATTGTTAATAGAGAATAGTAAATACTGGACTAAAAAACAAAATGCCATTATTGCTCACAACTTTTAACTTTTTAACTTTTAACTTTTAACTTTTTTTTAAAATAGTATATGTCAGAAACCAAAGAACAACGATTAAGTAAAGTTGCCAAGGAACTCAATGTTAGTATTGGGACAATCACCGAATTCCTTAAAGGTAAAGGCCACACAGTGGAGAATAACCCCATGGCTAAAATTACCGAGGAACATTATTCGTTACTTGCAAAAGAATACCAATCGGAAAAGGCTGCAAAAGAAGAAGCAAAACAAGTTACATCCAACACGCGCGAAAAGAAGGAAAGTATTTCTTTAGAAGATGCCAAGAAACCGGAAGCCAAAAAGAAAGAGGAAGAGGAAGATATTATCATAAAAAATATTCAACAATCTTCCCCAATAATAGAGAAGGCTGCTGAAAAACCGAACCCAAAAATTGAAAAAGAAACCGAAGTTGAAAAAGAGGTAATTAAGTCCGAAGTAAAACTTAAAGTAGTTTCAAAGATAGACCTGGATTCGATTAATAGCAAAACCAAACCTGCTAAGAAAACCAAAGCTGAAAAAGAAGAAACTGCAAAAATAGAGAAAAAGACCACTACAAAAGGAAAAGCAAAAGAGGAGACCATAGAAGTTGAAAAAGTTGTAGAAATTGAAGAAGAAAAAATTGTAATTCCTCCTGCAGAAGAGGCTGCTAAAGTAGATTTCTATGAAACAAAAGTAGAAAAACTAGAAGGTCCAAAAATTATGGGTAAAATTGATTTGCCTGTAAAAGAAGAACGCAAAAAAAATCCTGTCGCTTCTTCATCTGCAACAAATGCAGACAATAAGAAAAAGCGTAAACGAATAAAGAAAAGTTTTGGTGGAGCAACCTTAGGGGATGCCTGGGATCCCAACAAAAAACCTGCTACGCCAGGAACTGTTGCGGGTGCAAATGCTCCTCGTAAACAATATCCAAATAATCACGTAAATGTACAAGCCGGAGCGAAAGGAAAATTTAATCCTCGTGTTCCAAAAGTTGAACTAACACCCGACCAAATTGCTGCTCAGGTAAAAGAAACACTTGCACGATTAAGCGGAGCAGGAAAATCAAAAGCATCCAAACATCGTAAATCTAAACGTGATATTGCAAGTGAACGTATTCAGGAAGCAGCTGATCAGGTAGAAGCAGAAAAAAAGATCATTAAAGTAACAGAATTCGTTTCTGCAAATCAATTGGCTCAGATGATGGATATTTCGGTGAACGAAATCATTTCAACATGTATGAGTCTTGGAATGTTTGTTTCCATCAATCAACGATTGGATGCTGAAACTATTGCCATTGTTGCAGAAGAATTTGGATACCAACTCGAATTTGTTAGTGTTGAAGTTCAGGAAGCGATCAAAGAAGAAGCCGATACAGAAGACCAACTATTAGATCGTTCTCCAATAGTAACGGTAATGGGTCACGTTGACCACGGTAAAACATCCTTGCTGGATTACATCCGAAAAGCAAATGTTATTGCTGGCGAAGCAGGTGGGATCACCCAACACATCGGTGCATATAATGTGAAATTAGAAAACGGAAAAACGATTACATTCCTTGATACTCCCGGTCACGAAGCCTTTACAGCGATGCGTGCTCGTGGTGCTCAAGTAACAGATATCGCTATTATTGTAGTTGCTGCAGACGACAGTGTGATGCCTCAAACTACCGAGGCTATCAATCACGCACAGGCAGCAGGAGTTCCTATAATTATTGCGATCAATAAAATTGATAAAGAAGGTGCAAATCCTGATAAGATCCGCGAAGCATTATCTCAAATGAATATTTTAGTTGAAGAATGGGGAGGGAAAGTTCAGTGTCAGGAGATCTCTGCGAAGAAAGGAATAAACATTGAAGAACTTCTTGAGAAAGTATTGCTGGAAGCTGAAATGCTGAACTTAAAAGCAAACCCGAATAAAAATGCAAGTGGTACAGTTATCGAATCCGAATTAGACGAGGATATGTAAGTACAATACTTGTTGAAGCAGGAACTTTGCGTGTTGGTGATATTGTATTAGCTGGATGTTTCAGCGGAAAAGTAAAAGCATTACACAATGAGCGTGGACAAATTGTTAAAGAAGCGGGACCAGCAATGCCAGTTTCCTTGCTTGGTTTAAGCGGTGCGCCACAAGCGGGTGACAAGTTTCACATCATGAATGATGAACGTGAAGCGCGCGAAATAGCTGCTAAACGTTTACAATTACAACGCGAACAAGGTATCCGTACAAATAAACACATTACTCTTGATGAGATAGGAAGACGATTAGCAATTGGTGATTTCAAGGAATTGAACGTAATTGTAAAAGGTGATGTGGATGGTTCTGTGGAAGCATTGGCAGATTCATTGCAAAAATTATCTACTGAAAAAGTTCAGGTTAAGATCATACATAAATCTGTTGGAGCAATCAGTGAATCGGATGTATTATTAGCATCTGCTTCCAATGCGATCATCATTGGATTCCAGGTGCGTCCTTCTGCTGGTGCTCGCAAGATCGCTGATGTAGAACAAATTGATATTCGTTTATATTCTATTATCTACAAAGCGATTGAAGAAATTCAAGCAGCGATGGAAGGTATGTTAGCTCCTGAGTTCCAAGAAAAAGTTGTTTGTAATATCGAGATCCGTGAAGTATTTAATATCACAAAAGTAGGAACCATTGCAGGCTGTTTTGTATTGGATGGAAAAGTTGCCCGTAATACAAAAGTACGTATCATACGTGATGGCATTGTTGTTCATGATGGCGAACTTGGTTCTTTGAAACGATTCAAAGATGATGTGAAAGAAGTGAACAAAGGTTTTGAATGTGGATTGAACATCAAAAACTTCAACGACATCAAAGCAAATGATATTATTGAAGGATACGAATTGGTTGAAGTAAAAGCGAAGTTGTAAGAAGTATCAGGCCGTAAGTATCAGGTATCAAGACAAAAAATTATTAAACAATAATCCCGCTCCGTAAATTACGGAGCGGGATTATTGTTTACACAAAGTCCTGATTCTTGATACTTGTGTCTTACTTCTATTTGATCACAATAATTTTTGTAATCGATTTCTCTGTCGCTGATTTCACCTCAACAAAATAAATACCCTCTGCTTGAGCCGATAAATCGATATTATAATTACCGGATGAACTATTAGAAAGCATTTTTATTGAAACCGTTTCACCTAAAATATTCATCACCTTTATGCTTACATTTTGTGATGAGGCTAGTTTCAATTCTACATTAATATTTCCATTGCTAGGATTTGGATAAACATTCACCATGGTATTCGCATCAACCTTGTTGATTGATGTTGGCAAAGCAGAAGGATCATACCCATCTAATACTGTCGCGCCCGTATTTGCAGGGTCTAGCCATGCTTTTAATTGTGTTGCAGCCGTTCCGCCACCTAACCATGACAAAGAAAATTTTCCATACACATCATTCATGCTTGAAGAAGCCAATCCGCAAGCAGAAGGTCCTCCGTGTAACTGTCCAACAATTCTGTGGTTTTGATCGAACAAGGGAGAGCCTGATGAACCTGGCTCAGTACAAGCTGTTGTCCACAAACCAACTTGCCAGTGACTATTTGCAGGCGTTCCAGACCATGTAGAAGAAATACATGCATTTGCAGCTTGAGATATTTTTTTTATATCTCCACTTGGATGATGAATTCCCCAAGCAGAATCGGCAGGAACATCAATGTTTGACCACCCTGCAAAATAGGGATTATACGCTACAGGAACAGTACCACCAACTAAACCACCGGTAATTTCAACCAAACTAAAATCAGAATTTGCACTGAACGACCGATGCACACCACCTGTTAAAGATTGAGCTGTTGAAGGTGAACTAACGGGATCACTACAACCGGGAGCTTCCCAATTAAATCGGAACACCCATGTACCAAATCCGGATGCACCACAATGGTTTGCTGTTAGAATATAAGGTTTGCCATCCTGAGGAACATCATTTACTAATGCTCCTGTACAAAACTCACTTCCACCGGAAACCAAACATACTACTGAACGTTTTTCGTTTTGCCAGTTTGTTCCCAAAGCACAATTTACGTTTACCTCACATGTTCCTGAACCACCAAATGATTTTTCAGCCTCAGTACCTGCAAAAGATCTCACGTATTCTTCAACTCCTCTATAACCATGAGTAACTCTAAAAAGATTTATTTTTCCTTTATTCGCAACATTTGCCGGTTCATAATATTCAAGTATTACAGCATCTCCAGGAATTAAATCGGTAGCAAATTGTTTGTCTTCCTGATTGTTTATACTCGTGAATGCGCCTATTACAAACGATTTTGATGCATTATAAATAAATAATTTTGCTCCTTCGGGCATAAAAAAATCATCAAAAGCAAGATTTAGTGTTTGAGCACCAATAGATTTAAGGCCCATTTGCCACAACCTGTCTCCATTTGATAGGCTTGTCCATGTTCCAGAATTGCTCAACCCCATATTTACCATGTGGTTGTATCCGAAACGGAAAGGGCCTTTGCTTAGATCGTTAATAGCGTCTTCTGTTTGCAATGCCACCAAATCAAATGTTGGCATATTCACAAAATCAATGGCCTGTTTTGCATCGTTGCCAGAAGAAAAACTATAAGGCATTCCGCCTTGACTGAGTTGAGCATTTGCAGTGTTGCAAAACAATACTGCTGAAAACATTAATACTGATAGTAGATTTCTTTTCATTGAGACAGAATTGGTTAATTGTTTTTTTTAAAGGTAATTATTAATAATTGTAATTTATGCTTTTGTCACCTAGCTTTATTTCCAAAGCTTTGCTTGCTTGATATTTTATTTTACTAATATCAAACTTTAATTCCTGTGAAACTAATTTCTTACACATATCACCATTATTTGAATGTTTTAAGCACAAGGAGAGTTGTGGCGGCAATGATTTTGCATATTTTCCATTTGAAATCAATTCGAATGAATGCTCATTACAACCACCAGAGTAGTTCACAAAAACGAAAAGCACATCACCAATTAATCCTATGCTGTCAATACGGTAAGCGGACCCAGTCGCAGATACATCTGCCCCGGCATCTATTTTTACTTCCTCTGTTTTGGGGGTGGATTCAACCGTTTGTTTAATTAATTTTTTATGACAAGCTGAAGTCAATAAGTATAAAAACAAGAAAGCTGTAAAACAATATTTTTTCATATCTAAAAATTAATGCTGAGGAAATGCGATAGAATTTTGGCCTTATAAATATTCTTCATTTCAAAAAAGTCGTTTTGAAAACAAACCTTTTGAAATTTTTTTAGTTAAAAATCAAGCTGACGCTGAAGAACAATTTTATATAGT
>JAPLDC010000353.1 GCA_026391935.1 Bacteroidota bacterium
GCTCTTCCGGCTGGAAACTGACAGAGAAGGGCGAGCTCTATGACATGAGCGGAGCGCCGTTTCAGGAGACGCTCGTAGCTGCGGACACGAAGGACGAAGCCGCCATCGCCGCGCGCAACCGCCTGCACGCAGCGCTCGACAGATTTCATCCGTCCATTCATCCTTATTCGACCAATAATGTCCAATGTATTTGTCGGCCGCTTTCATGTCTCCATTTTCTGATAATGCCACCGAAGATGAAAACTGTTCGATGAAATAAGGAGTCACTTTTTCCGCCAACATTCCATCACAAATAGTCAAAGCTAATTCACATATTTTCAAGCCTTTATTGGCAGGAATTCCAACCACGCCCGCATTCCACATACAATGGTTTTCTTGAATAGTTATTCCGCCAAAAATCTTGTTTTTTACTCCTTGCCACATCCGTTTTTCAGTCTTACTTTTTCGTTCCGATAATTTACCTTCGTTGAGGTGCATCATCGGGTTTTTTAGGTCTGATTTCAACGTTTCAAGATTTCCAAACAGAAAAGTATCCGTGTCTAAATACAAAACAGATTCATCGGGATGCAAGGTGCAAATATGCTCTAAAGCCTTAATTTTGGCTCTCCAAAAAAACTTGTGTTCCCCTTGCCAATCCTTCAATTGAGCTTGATTGATGGGAATAATATTAATTTTTTCGCTAAGTCTGTTATAAAAATCGGGGACATCCGTTATCACATACACACGGTCGGTGGCATTGGTCTGATTCAGAAACGAATAGATAGAAAAGCACGTCTGAGCGTGATGTAAGGGGTTTTCGCCGATAACTAAGTAAAGAATATTCATTTTTGAGATTGTGTTGGAACGCCGATGACGCAGATGCCTTTGGCAACGCAGATTTACGCAGATTTTAAAATATTCTATAATTTACTGTAATTTAAATTCGTATAAAAAATCTACGTTGCAAAGCATGTGCGTCATCAGCGTTCTATGATATTACCAACCACTGTTCTGACAAACGACCGCAAGTGATATTGTTGTTTAATGGCTTCGTCAATGGGTTGAAAGGGGGTTTCAAAGAATGATTTTGGGATTACCAAATTATCAAAATCAATCACCAAAATATTGTTAGGATTATAAAAATCGTATTCCATCACCGAGCGATTGTTGGTAATCATCTTTTTATTCATGCCCAAAGCCTCAAAAATTCTGAATGAAAGTCCGTGTTGATTAGGTTTGGCAATATCCAGAATTATTTCGTAATGGTTCAATAATTTCAACATATCCGCATAAGGGATTGACTCCTTCAAATACTCAATGTGTGGGCTTCTCAATTTCTCTTTTGATTGCTTAGTCAAGAACCGATAAGTGATGTTATTTTCATCCAAAAATTTTCCCATTTGATTGAAAAAAGGATAACGTTTTCGCTCAATGTGTGAAATACAAAAAACAGTTTTATCAATGGCTTCGGGGGCTGGTTCGTAATAATAAAAATTGGTTAATCTATCGAACCCATATTTCTTACAGTCCTGAATATCAAACGAATAAACCTTATCAAACAAGTGAATAATCTTCTTTTTCCTCGGGTAAAAATCCATGGTATCCCAATAATACGCAATTAAATTTGGAGTTTTGGATTTTAAAATAGCGAGTTCT
>JAPLDC010000363.1 GCA_026391935.1 Bacteroidota bacterium
CCGAAAACAACAGGATAAAGATCATTCGCGATGATGTGTGCCATCGACTGAATAAGCAAAGGTGTATATTGATAATCCGGATGAAGCATAATCACGATATCGCCACCCAATGCTAGTGCTTTATCGTAACATGATTTTTGATTACCCCCGTAACCTCTGTTCTTTTGATGTTTGATAATATGTTTTATTCCGATGCGGGTGGCGACTTCAACGGTATCGTCCTTACTCACATCATCCACTAAAACCACATCATCTACGATTTCGAAAGGGATTTCTTTATATGTCTTTTCAAGTGTTAATGCAGCATTGTATGCAGGCAAAACCACTATTACTTTTTTATTGTTAATCATAACTTTATATTCTTGTTAACAAAAATAGTAAAATAAATCAGTTGAAAATTCACTTTATCAAGCATATGACATAAATCATTTTAACTCCTGCTAAAAGGTATGCCTAGCAACATTATCCGAATTATTTATTTAGCATGAAAAATATTAATATTTTTCATTTGTTTGGTTTATTATAGCTAGTGTGTTTACAAATTCCTGAAAAATCATTCATCAGAAATGAATCTTAAAAAAATGGTTTTTCAGCTACCTTCAAATGCAATAGTTTTACTGTGTAAATTGATAATAGCATGCAATACAAAAAGAATCAATAAAAAGAAAGGAGAAGCATATGAACTTAAATGAACATGAGATGCATCTGAAGGCCTATCAATTGCAGTTAAAGGAATATCAATTGAAATTGAAGGATGAGCAATTGAGTTTAAAGGAATTTCAACTAAATGCAAAGGAATACCAATTATATTTGAAGGAATATAAGTTGAATTCAAAGGAAGAGCATATGAATTCAAGTGAATATCGTTTAGGTACAAAGGAATATCAATTATATTCAAAGCAAAATAAATTGAAATTCAATTAATGCATCTACAGTTTTTTCTTCTTTGAAATTCCTTTGAACAAAAACAATAGAATCAAACTATTGTGTTTTCTTACGATTTATGTCGGGCCTAAAAAAGCAATTTCTAGCATAGTTATTGTTATATTTGTAACGCTCAGACAAATATGAAAACACTTTATAAATTCATCCTGAAATCCTATATCGGTCCGTTTGTAATGACATTCTTCATCGCAATGTTCGTTTTTTTTATGATGTTCATTTTTAAATATATTGATGACTTTGTAGGAAAAGGAATTGACGCAAGTATATTATCAGAGTTGTTTTTTTATTTCTCTCTTACCACCATTCCAATGGCTTTACCCTTAGCCATTTTGCTTTCCTCTTTGATGACATTTGGAAATCTGGGTGAACATTTTGAGCTAACGGCAATGAAAAGTTCCGGATTATCTTTACAAAAGGTTATGTCACCACTAATTTTTACCACCTGTTGTTTATCTATTGCGGCTTTTTATTTTTCCAATAATATTTTGCCATATACCAATTTAAAGGCTGGTTCGCTACTTTATGATGTTCGTGAATCCAAACCTGCACTGCTTTTTAAAGAAGGCGTTTTTAACAATAGTATTCAAGGGTTCAGTATTCGTGTAGATAAAAAAGATAAAGATGGCAAAACTTTAAGAAATCTTTTGATCTATGATCACCGTGATATGAAAGGAAATACCACAGTGCTGTCTGCTAAATACGGTAAAATGGAAGAGACAGGTGATAAAATGTTTTTAGTGCTTACATTAAAGGATGGTGTTAGTTATAAGGACATGAATGATAATCCAAAAGATGCTGAAACTCATCCAATGGTGAGAGATAAATTTGAAGAAAGAGTGATACGTTTTGATCTTTCGGAATTCAAAATGAACAGAACAAATGAAGACCTATTCAAAAGCAATTTTCAGATGATGACGCTTTCTCAGCTTAGTGAGGTTTCAGATTCCCTGAATGAGAAAAACGATAAAAGGAAGAGTGAATTTTCTAAACATTTAAATAATTCATATTATAGTAAGTCATCTAAATTTTTATCAAAGCTTGATTCAAATAAAATAGATCTTGCTTCCAGCGATTATTTTGCTCAACTGTCAAAACCTCAAAAATTAAGTATCATTGAGGCTGCAACCAATATGGCGAGAAATGCAAAAGCTGCTGCTGAAGGGATGGATTCCGAAATCATTTCTGAAGATTACTCAATTTACAGATGTGATGTTGAATGGCATCGTAAATTCACACTATCTATAGCTTGTTTGGTTTTATTTTTTATTGGTGCTCCCTTAGGGGCCATTATCCGAAAAGGAGGATTAGGTATGCCCGTTGTTGTTTCTGTCTTTTTCTTTATTCTCTTTCATATTTTATCAATTACTGGAGAGAAATTAGCGAAAGAAGGCGAGGTTCTTCCTTACCAAGGGATGTGGATGGCAACAGCAATTTTATTACCTATTGGGATTTTTCTGACTATCAAGGCAACATCAGATAGCACATTGTTTGATATGAATGCTTATATCGATCCAATAAAGAAATTTTTTGTGAAGAAGAAATAAATGGAAATAAATAAACTATTTTTTGGCTTGATAATATTCTAAAATATCCGTCAAACTTTCTTCTAAAGAATACCTATTTTCCCAACCTGTATCCCGCTTTATTTTTGCGTTTGAACCGATAATAACTTTGTTATCATTTGGACGAACTAAATTAGGGTCAGTTTTTTGTATTACATCGATATTTAAAATGGAGGCCATTTTTTGTATTACCTCATTCAAAGAGGTTCCCATAC
>JAPLDC010000490.1 GCA_026391935.1 Bacteroidota bacterium
CATCTGTAACCAAGCAATTTTTTAGGGAGGTAAAAGCGTATAATTGTTGATAAACCTGCATTTTGTTCATAAATGCGCCTTAAACTGCTCTAAAACAAGGCTTTTTACTGAACATTTTTACCAGTTTTCTCTGATAAAGTAAATAAATACTTTTATTGTTGTTTACTTAACATCTCAATTTGCAATTAGAAACTAGAATAAAAATATTTGAAATAAATTTTTCTGAGCTTCTAAATTTCATTTTTTATCAAAATAGAGACACATATTTCCAAATTATGGAAAATCATTTTTGTCGATAATTTGCAACTATCTAGCTATCAGTATTTTTTGTTGGTGGCAGGATTGTTGGATTATTCTTTTTAATATAATGAAAAAAATATTTGCATTGAGAAATAGCTACAAAACCATTAAAAGTAAAACAAAAAGTGGATTGAATCTATCCTTTAATAAAAGATTAGTAAAAATACTGGAAGATAAAAATATGGAAACTTTCTACTAAAAAAATGCGAGTAGTCTGAAAAGCCATAAAAATTGAGCCGATGAAATAATATTAAACAAACTAAAATACTTATTGTTCAATAAAATTGAATGATAACCCTGAACTATTCTTTGGAGAGAGGGAATGGTTCAAATAAGCGGATTGCTGGGGGGTAGTCCGTAATTAAAAGCAGCATTTATGCTGCTTTTTTTATTTTAATGCGCAGTATTAATAAATATAATATTTTAAAATACTATAATTCCTCTGTTTAGAAATACTTTTTAAAAATCATTCCCACTTATCCTTTTTCTTAGCATCCTCTATTGTCTGCCATTGCATATTTGAAGGGCAATCGCATCCGCCTTTCTTCAATGGAACGATATGATCAACCACATATCCCTTTCTTCCCTTTGGGTATCCCGTTTGTTTCATGAATTCGTGTTTAGCAGACGAACTTCTTTTTATTTTCCCATTCTTATCTCTCTTAACAGATGTGTTGGTGTAATACGTTTTATTTGAAGACCTTTTCTTAGAATAACTTCCCGTATGAGTAGAAGTTCTATTTTCTTTATAACGCTTATCTGGAGTGCCGTCTTTTTTGTAGTGTTGTGCAAATAGCACATTCACAAAAAGAAGAAAACTGAAAATAAGAGATATTATTTTTTTCATTTTATTGTATTTGTCAAAATATATAAATCCCATCATATTTACAACAATGGGCTTTTGATGTATTTGAACAATCATTTATATTTATACAAGTGTAAAATCTTAGGATACACAACCTGCGTTATGGGTTATTGAACAATTATTTTCTTTACATAACTTTCTTTATCAACAGTTAAGGATAAAAAATACATGCCTGGTTTAACATCTGTTAAATCTATTTGATAAGAAACTTTGCCTTTAAAATTTCCTAAATTTTCATTTTTCAGAACTGTTCCAGTGATTGTGGATAGAAAATATTTCACATTTGCTTCATTTGCTAAATTAAAAGAAAAAGAAGTATGGTCCATAGAAGGATTTGGTGATACGTTAAAAGTAGACTCATTTATATTTTCATTCACTCCTGATCCCGTTAAAAGATAATTAATGCTGGTGTTTATAAAGCTTACACGATTAGGTTCTGTGTCCATCAATGCAGGATCAAAAAAAGTACTCATAATGTTGTTTACAACATCATGTTTTTGAAACATGCAGTTTGATCCTAAAAGAGGATATGTTAACGCTCCACCCATTTCATACATATTAATTGTAGGAGAAAGAGAAGTACATGCATCTACATACCACAATGTAGGAAAAGTCCATTGAATTGTTGCTGGGAATACTGTTGGGATTCCAGATTTTCGAATAACATTACTTACTCCAAGAGATCCATCATTTACATATGATTGAGCATCGTATGACTGCAATCCTAAATAATCATATGCAAAATCACCAGATGAAAATGTAGTTGGTCCTCCACCATATTGTTGATACATAATATCTAAACCGATCAACCAAAAAGGTTTTCCAGAGTTCACATAATTTATAACTTCTGCATTTCCTGTTACTGAGCCATCCCAAATTCCAAGACCCACTCCATCTGTAGAACAATACCAGATTACCAAATCAAAATTGCTCATATAAGCTGAAGTTAAAATCGTAGCAGAATCTGGAACACTCCAATACGAATAAGTAGCATAACTTGAGTTACTCATCGAGGTTAGCATAGTTGTTGTATTAGCTGCAATGGCATTGTTATCATTGACAAACAAAATATTCTGAGCATGAGTAAAGCCACAGGTAATAATAAAGAAAAGAGTCGTAAGTTTTGTTTTCACAGAATGAATTTTTTGTTTATCAAATATAAAATTATTTAGTCACTGAATCAAGAGGAATAAGCACAATTTTCAAAAAATCACTCACTAATTCGTAAGTTAATTGGAAGTGTCAGAATAGATTCTATTTAATAGTCGCAAATGTTTTTTATTGTCAAGACTCTTCCAAAAGCAGATTCTTTTCTGATATAAAAGACACTTTAGCCCTGTTTTTTAATTTTGGTGAAGGTCTGAAATTTTTAGTGAAGGAGTGGTGAACTAAAATTTGACGAAAAGAGGTTTTTATCGACTTGTACCGAAAACAAAAAGCTCTCAAATTCTTAATTTGAGAGCTTTTTTGTTTTAACGGATCACTTGGTGTGATCCCGCTGGGATTCGAACCCAGGACCCCTACATTAAAAGTGTAATGCTCTACCAGCTGAGCTACGGAATCTAATCTACACTTTTTGTAGTACCCAAATTTGATTTTGGGAGTGCAAATATAGAAGCAATATTTAATTATGCAAAGCCTTTTTTAATAAAAACCGAATTATTTTCTTTTTGCTTGATTATCAGTACGTTTCAATGTAGTGCAGGTTTGGAATTTATTATTGAACATTGGGCATATTTTGTTATAAAAGACGTGTATTTCTTGTTAAAAAGTAGTATAATTGTGTACAATCAATTCATTGAAAATTGAGTCCCTCCCTAGAAATAAAACCTGCTTTAGGTCTTTCTGACTTGCTGTTTGGTGCAAATATGGCCGAAGTTTTTTTTGATGAAAGTAACAATCAGTTGTTTTGTTGTGTTGAGATTGATAATGAAGATGTGATACTTTGGGGGCAGAAAATTTTTAGTTTGAATGAGAAACAAATTATTGATCTTTTCAAAAGTAAAGGAATTACTGTTTTTGAAACTGAAGTGCATGAATGGGGTGAAAAACGATTGAGTTTTGATCAAGCGAATATTGATTTTTATTTCGAAAAAAATATATTAAGTTCAATTAATTATGGTAAATCTGAAATGGACTTACCGCTAATACTTCCTAACTAATGGCAAAAATATTTTTAAACGGTTACATGGGCAGTGGCAAATCCTCTGCAGGTGAATCACTAGCTTCTCAATTGGATTATAAGTTTATCGACTTAGATAAATTTATTGAGATGGAATACAAAATGTCCATCCCTGAAATATTTTCATCGAAAGGTGAAAAAGAATTCAGAGCAATGGAACACAACTCATTGAAAAAAGTGATTGATAAAGATGAAAATCTTGTAGTGGCTTGTGGTGGTGGAACTCCATGTTATTATGGTAATATGGAATTAATGAATAACCATGGCACAACGGTTTATCTTAAGATGAGCGCTGATTCACTGGTAAATAGATTGATGAATGCAAAAGATAAGAGACCTTTGATCTCCAATAAAACTGAATCGGAGCTGAGAGAGTTTGTAAATCGTCAATTAGAAAAACGTGAAGATACTTACCATCAGGCACAATATACTGTTAAAGGCAAAGATCTTAATGTAAAAGAGTTGGCTTCTTTTGTTAAAGAGCAAATTGGAGTTTAGTCTCTGATACTTATTTTTAGGTAAATTTTCTTATTGAGATTAGCTAAGGTATACGCATTCTTTTCCTTTTTTGAGATCCACAGAAATGTGTTCTTGTAAGGTTGTTGATAACGACAATCCAACAAAATCTGCTTTTATGGGATAACGATTGTGTCCTCTGTCCACTAATATTGCAGTTGTTAATCTTTTTACAGGAGCAATCAAAAATGGTTTTGCACCGAATATTAAGGTTTTTCCGGAATTTAATACATCATCAACAAGGATGATTACTTTGTTTTTTAATTCTTTGTCAGTTAAAGAAATTTTGATTTCTGCTGCAAGCGGATTTTCCTTTTCTATTTTTATTTCAATCAAAGTGATTTTTATTGGAGATATTTTTTGAACTACCCCTGCAATTCGTTTTGCGAATAAATATCCATTACCGGAAATTCCGGCTATTATGATGTCTTTTTCATCGTAATTGTTTTCATAGATTTCATATGCAATTCGGTTCGTTTTTTGTTCAATTTGTTTGCTGTTTAATATTAATGTCTTGCTCATGTTAATTTTTTTTTAATAAACAATTTGAAATTGTATTTTATTCAGAGAATACGTCCTCCTTTAAAGAAATATTTTTTATAATAGTCTTCGTCTAGGTCGCTAATAATTACTCCAGACTGCACGGATGAATGCGCAAATTTATTATTTCCAAGGTAAATTCCGACATGTGAAATTTGTCCTTTTTTTATTTTGAAGAATAAGATATCGCCTTCCTGCAGGTCTGTTTTTTCTATCGGTTGAACTGTTGACCAGATATCACGTGAGCCACCACTTAAATTGATACAGTACACATTTCTATACATTTCACCAACAAAGCCGGAGCAATCGATTCCCTTTTTTGTTTTACCTGCATATTTATATCGTGTTCCTACCCAGTCGTAAACCTGGTAATATAAATGAGGACTACAAGCAGAATCTGGCACAAGTTGATTTGCAGCATAATATTGTTCTATGCTTTGTTTTTGCGTTTTATTTTTTGTTTTGTGCTTTGTCTTTTTCGGTTGAGCACAAACCATAAATGGCAAAAGAAGTAATATGAATGCAATTCGGAAATTCATTGTTATGCAAAGATACGAATTTTAAAAAAAGATGAATTTGTTGATGATTTGAAAACTATTTCTTCTGAAATAGGATAAATAGCTCTTTGTCTTTCCTTGGTTTTATTGAATTATAACAAGCGTCAAACATTTTAAAAAC
>JAPLDC010000458.1 GCA_026391935.1 Bacteroidota bacterium
TAAAAGCTCGGCTAAGTTTTCGGAACATACAACGATCTATGATAAATTCAAAGATTTTTATTACCACCCTTTCTGGGATAATGACAGTCTGAAGATCATGGAATTTAGATTGCAAGGAAAGGATACAATCTATAAGCGAACTGAAAAGGTTGATTACATTATTGGCTCCGGACAACATACTAATTCTCATATAAATAATACAAATGGTTATTTGCATCAGATGCCAATGACATATTATACACAAAAGGGAACTTGGGATTTTCCTCCGGGTTTTGAGAATGGTTTCAATACTCGATTTTCAAGAAAAATTGGTCTAGAGTGTATGAGTTGTCATAATTCACTACCTGATTTTGTTGAGGGTTCAGAAAATAAATTCAATTCATTACCTGAAGGTATAAGTTGTGAACGCTGTCATGGTCCGGGAAGTATTCACGTGCAACAACGCTCTTCAGGAACAATAATTGATACTTCAAAATACATTGATTATTCAATTGTAAATCCGGCGAAATTACCTATTGATCTTCAGTTCGATGTTTGTCAACGTTGCCATTTACAAGGAAACAGTGTCTTAAAGGAAGGTAGATCATTTTTTGATTTTAAACCCGGATTGAAGTTATCGGATTATATAACAACATTTTTGCCTCGCTATAAAAATGCAGATAATGAATTTATCATGGCTTCCCATGCGGACAGGCTGAAACAAAGTAAGTGTTTTAAAAACACCATAAATGCCCAGTCAAATTCCACTTCTTTGAGACCAGGGAAAAATTCATTGACATGTATTACTTGTCACAATCCTCACGTAAGTGTTAAATTTGCAGGGAAAGATGTGTTTAATAATGCTTGTAAGAATTGCCACAATACCGGAACCAAGAATGGATTATGTTCCGAAAAGTTAATTATTCGGGAGAAAGTACTAGATAATTGTGTTAGTTGTCACATGCCTAATTCCGGATCGATTGATATCCCACACGTGAGTGTTCACGACCATTACATTCGTAAACCAATAAAAAAAGAAGAGGTCAAAAAAATAAAATAATTTATCGTGATATGTGCTATCATCGGCACAGTTTTATTTATCAGATAAGAACATCGATGAAGTAAAAAAGAATTTTGAATTGTTGGTTCATTTATATTTTATCAAACTCGATTTTAATAAAATATTGAAATATGTTAATCTTGTTGGAAAAGACAACCTACTGAATTCGATATTGACAAAAAAATCATATGACAATTCTAATGCATGGACATTATATAGAATTGGAGAGGCTTACAATGGTTCCGGTGACATTTTGAATGCCTATATTTTTTACAAAAAATCGGATGAGTTATCACCCTTCAATCCAGAATTTAAAAACAAATTAGGAGCATCTTTGATGGCTCAGAAAAATATTCCTCAAGCGATAAAAATATTTGAATCAATATTAGTGGAGGACCCTAAATTTGTTCAGGCAATAAATAACTTAGGGTATGCAAATCTGGTTTCAGGTAATCCCCAGAAAGCTGAAGAGTTATACAACAGAGCTTTAAAATTAGATCCGGATTACGAATCATTATTAATGAATATAGTTGGATTAAAGATCTATCAGAAAAAATACAAAGAGGCGGAAGAAGTTCTTAAAAAAGTATTAAAAAAGAATCCCAAAAACGAACAAGCTATTGCTGTATTGAAGCAACTGAAAGGCTTAAATTAATATCTTTGTTTTCTTAATTTCAAATTAATAATGGCAAAAGGAAAATCTTCATTTATAAAAAAAATAGTTGTTTCTCTTTTTATTATACTTCTATTGATAGTTGGAGTTGGTGGGTATTTTGCCTACAAAACCATATATCAATCAAATGTGAATTTGGGTGATAAAAAATCGGAGATCATCTACATTCCCACAGGTTCAACTTTTGACGATGTAATAAGGATCTTAGGCGAAAATAATATCTTAAAGAACCGTTCAACTTTTGAGCTTTTGGCGGAAAAGAAAAAATACAAGAATGCCATAAAGCCCGGGAAATACAGGATCCTTGCAAACATGAGTAATAACGCTCTTGTGAATTTATTGAGAGCAGGGATCCAGGAACCCGTCAATTTTAATTTTAATGGTTTACACACCTTAGATGAACTTATGGGTCGTGTTGGCAGAAGAATAGAAGCGGACTCAAATGCACTGCGTCAAGCCATCAGAGACAACGGTTATTTAAGTAAATATGGTTTTAACAAGGATAATATTCAGGCTTTCTTTATTCCAGATAACTATGAGTTTTATTGGAACACTTCTGTGGATGATTTTTTT
>JAPLDC010000039.1 GCA_026391935.1 Bacteroidota bacterium
CGGAGATAAAAATACAATGCCTGATGCATTGGCTTGTTTAGCAGCTTCTGCAGCAATCTCAGTTTCGGATATTCCATTCAACGGACCCGTATCTGAAGTACGTGTTGGAAAAGTTGATGGTAAATTAATCATCAACCCAACTGTTGAAGAAAATGCTAAATCAACGCTTGATATGATCATTGCTGCTTCTGAAAAGGACATTATGATGGTGGAAGGTGAAATGGATGAAGTTTCTGAAGCAGAAATGTTGGAAGCAATTAAATTTGGTCACGAAGCAATTCGATTAGAAATAAAAGCTATTAAAGAATTAGTTGCTAAAGTTGAAGCTGTAAAAGGTAAGATTGTTAAACGTGAATATTGCCATGAGACAAATGATGCTGAATTAGAAGAGCGTGTTCACAAAGCACTTTACGATAAAGCATATGCTGTTGCCAAATTGCAAAATCCGAATAAGAAAGAAAGAAGTGCGGCATTCAAAGCAGTTGTGAATGAATTCTTAATTTCATTGCCCGACGAAGAAAGAAAATTAAAAGAAAGTCTGGTAAAAAAATATTATCATGATGTTGAATACGATGCTGTCCGCAGATTTGTATTAGACGAAAGAGCACGTTTGGATGGTCGTAAAACCAACCAGATCCGCCCTATCTGGAGTGAAGTAGGTTATCTTCCTTCTGCTCACGGATCAGCCGTTTTTACACGTGGTGAAACTCAATCATTGACCTCTGTTACGTTGGGAACAAAATTAGATCTGCAATCTATTGACAGAGCTTTGTATCAAGGACAAAATAATTTCATGTTACATTATAACTTTCCTGCATTTTCTACCGGTGAGGTAAAACCAAATCGTGGTCCGGGAAGAAGAGAAATAGGACATGGTAATTTAGCTGAAAGAGCATTAAGAAAAGTTCTTTCTCCGGAAAATCCATATACTGTTCGTATTGTTTCAGATATTTTAGAATCAAACGGTTCTTCTTCAATGGCAACTGTTTGTGCAGGAACATTAGCGTTGATGGATGCAGGCGTTAAGATCACAAAACCTGTTTCAGGTATTGCAATGGGATTGATCACAGATGATAAAGGAAAATATGCAATCCTTTCAGATATCTTAGGTGATGAGGATCACTTGGGTGATATGGACTTTAAAGTTACGGGAACAGTTGACGGTATTACTGCTTGTCAAATGGATCTTAAAGTAGACGGCTTACCTTACGAAGTAATGGCTGAAGCTTTACAACAGGCAAAAGAAGGTCGTTTACACATCTTAGGTGAAATGGCGAAAACTATCACTGCTACACGTGAAGATTATAAAGCACATGCTCCTAGAATTGTAAAAATGGTTATCCCTAAAGAATTTATCGGTGCCATTATCGGACCTGGTGGAAAGATCATCCAAGAAATGCAACGCGAAACTGGTGCTACTATAGTAATTGAAGAAATCAACGGAATGGGTCATATCGACATCGTTGCAGTTGATAAAGATAAGATCGATGCAGTATTAGCAAAAATCAAAGGAATTGTTGCTCAGCCTGAAGTTGGTGAAGTTTATGAAGGGAAAGTAAAATCAATTATGGCATTCGGCGCTTTTGTTGAGTTTATGCCGGGTAAAGATGGCTTATTACACATTTCTGAAGTTGGACACAGCAGACTAGAAAGTATGGAAGGTGTTTTGAAAGAAGGAGAAAAGATACAAGTGAAATTAATTGGAGTGGATCCGAAAACTGGAAAATTCAAATTATCTCGCAAAGCATTATTACCTAAACCTGAAACAGCTGCTAATTAGTAGCAGGTATCATGTAAAATGATAAAAGACTCTCATCGGAAACGGTGGGAGTTTTTTTGTGGGTATTTTCAACACTCGCACAACTATCCCCCATCGGAAACGTTCCAAATCCTCCCTTCTATTAAAATTAGTTCCATCGGCAAAAAAACCACATTTATCTTAAAAAAAATGTACTTTAGTTGAAACTTTTAGGAAACAATTCCGTATAGTTAATGGTTTTAAAATTATACCCCAATTTATGAGACAACTCAAGATATCCAAACAGGTTACCAACCGCGAAACAGC
>JAPLDC010000290.1 GCA_026391935.1 Bacteroidota bacterium
AATAATAAAAGAACCATAGGTTCCTTTGTTAGGGTTTTAAGAGCTTCTAAAAAGCCATTTTCTTTTTTATACTCTAAACTATTGAATCCATATTTATCTCTTGCAGTTATCACCTGCTCATCCGATAAACCTTTTATGTTAAAATTGTTAGGCATAATAAATGATTTTTGATTCGTGTATTTATATTTTAATCACATTTTTAAACGAAGGCACTCGCTGGTTTGATTTTTTTGGTAGGAATGGAAGAATAAAAAAAATATTTTTTCTATGATAAATTTGTTGGAGAATTGAGTAGAAATGGAATAATTCATGATAAATGCTAAATTTTATTAGAGAATTTGAAATAGCCTTTTTCATTATTTTATCCTACTGTAAGATTGATGTTTATTAAATTGTAAATGAAAATTTTGCTCCGATTTTTTTTAGTTACAATTCGTAATGCAAATATATGTTAAATATTGTTATGGAAACTTTGAAATCGAAAAATGTTTCCATAGTTTTGCGCCTCTAATTTATTGTATAAATGGCTACTGGTCTTCGTTTTCTTTTACTGAGTATTTTGATATTGCTAATAGATCTGTATTTTTATCAGTCTATAAAAACTGTTTTTGCAAACAGTACTGTTTTTAAAAGAAATCTGGCCTTTTATATTTACTGGGGATTTACTCTTTTTTCACTTCTTCTCTTTTGTACTCCTTCTATTTTTACATTTTCCGATTTTCCGAAATTTGTAAGGATTTATGTTTTTTCTTTTGTTGTGATGGTTATTATTTCAAAACTGATCGGTTCTGTTTTTATTTTATTAGATGATATTATACGGTTATTCCGATGGATTGGCAGCTACTTACAAAAACAGGAAATTGTTTCAAATGAAGTTGTTGTCAATAAACACTCTATTTCCCGCTTACGATTTCTTAATCTTGTTGCAGTGACTTTTGCAGCCTTGCCTTTTTCGAGTTTTATATATGGAATGGTGAAAGGCGCGTTCGATTATAAGGTTCACAAAATCAAAGTGGTTTTGCCAAATCTTCCTTCTGAATTTAATGGATTGAAAATTGTTCAAATTTCTGATATTCATTCCGGCAGTTTTGTTTCTACATCACCACTTCAAGAAGCAATGAAAATTGTGATGCAGCAAAATGCAGATATAATATTTTTTACTGGTGATCTTGTGAATAATGAGGCAACAGAAACATTACCTTTTATTGAGGAGCTGAAAAAGATAAATGCTCCTATGGGGGTTTTTAGCACACTCGGCAATCACGATTATGGAGATTATGTAACTTGGGAAACTCAAAAGGCTAAAGAAAAAAATCTTCAGGATCTTAAGGATGTGCATGCACAATTGGGTTGGAAATTAATGATGAATGAGCATATCGCATTGAAAAAGGGAGATTCCGAGATTGCATTGATCGGTATTGAAAATTGGGGAGGCAATCTTAATTTTCCAAAATATGGAGATATGAAAAAGGCACATGCAGGGACAGAAAAATTTCCAGTAAAATTATTGCTTTCTCACGACCATTCACACTGGAATATGCAAGTTACAGAAGAGTTTAAAGATGTGGATATCACATTCAGTGGTCATACGCACGGGTTTCAGTTCGGGATCGAAATACCGGGATTGATCAAATGGAGCCCATCACAATTTGTTTACAAACAATGGGCAGGATTGTATTCAAAAGATCATCAATATCTTTATGTAAATCGCGGACTTGGATTTTTAGGTTATCCCGGTAGGGTTGGGATCATGCCAGAGATAACGGTAATGGAACTTTATAACTCCTGATCATGAAATTCAATTTTAATTTTTCTCCAATTCATTAAGTTCAAATTTCCAATTCGTTTTATGGCCGAACCTTTAAAAGATATGTTCTCTAAAAAATTCTACGAGCGATTGGCTTTGGAATTTAATAAAGTGGATAGAAATTTTCATCCTGATAAATTTGTGAAGGATGTGACAAAAAATATCGACACGCTTTCTTTAAATCAAAGGATGCGGAATACTTCTGTTGTTTTGAAACAACATCTGCCAAGTGATTATAAAAAAGCAATTGATGTGATGTGGAATGTTGTTCCTGAGTTCAGATCTCATTATACAGCTTTATTATTTCCTGATTTTGTTGGTCAATACGGACACGATGATTTCAAATTATCGATGGATGCTTTAAAATATTTTACTCAGTTTGGATCCTCTGAATTTGCTATTCGTGAATTTTTAAAACGCGATCTCACTAAAACACTTGCTCTGATGAAAAAGTGGGCCGGAGATAAAAATTATCATGTAAGACGATTGGCCAGTGAAGGAAGTCGCCCAAGACTCCCATGGTCCTTCAATTTGGAGGAAGTTGTAAAAAATCCGAATGTGACTTTGCCTATTTTAGAAATATTAAAAGAGGATAAAGAATTGTATGTGAAAAAATCGGTTGCGAATCACTTGAACGATTTTTCAAGAATAGATGCTGGCTGGATGCTGAAGGTTATTAACTCCTGGGATAAAAAAAATAGTGATACTGCCTGGATCATGAAACATGCCAGCCGGACACTTATCAAAAAAGGAGATGCACGTTCTTTTGCTGTTTTTGATTATGAGAAAAATCCGAAATTAAAAGTTGAAAAATTTAATGTGAATAGATTGAAAATTGTTTTGGGTGAAAACCTTCAATTTGGTTTCGATCTTCAATCAGAAAAAACAAGTTCTCAAAAATTGGTTATCGATTTTGTCATTCATTATCAAAAGAAGTCAGGTGAACTGGCGCCGAAAGTATTTAAGTTAACAGAAATTGTGCTGAAACCAAAACAAACAATTTCTATCACAAAGTCGCATCGTTTCATGGATTTCACTACCAGAAAACATTATTCAGGCGAACATGTTATCGAGTTGATGATAAATGGCCGGTCCTGCGGAAAGAAAGAATTCTTATTGAAAGTTTAATATAAAAGATTGTTTTGCTATTGCTTGATCACCTTTTGTCTTCTCAGCTAAAAAGGTATTCAGTGTTGAGATTTTATTCAATAATTGCTGAATCAATATGGGCTTTCCTGATAACAATTAATTTACTTATTTTTACTTCCCATTAAATTATCAGTTGTGAACTCTCGGATTTTTCAGGTAGTACAATACTTTATTTTACTTTCTATCGGTCTTTGGCTGTGTCTTAGTTTTTTTAACACCTTGGATTTTGTTGGCTTAAAAACGAAAATTAGTTCCGGAAATTTTTCCTGGTTCTATGTTGTGATGTTTGTTTCATTAATGGTATACATTTTCAGAACATTGCGTTGGCAGATGCTTATTCGCTCTATCGGTTATGAAACAAAATTTCACAATGCCTTTGCGGCCTTATCGATAAGTTATTTTGTGAGTTTTGTAGTTCCCCGTCTTGGAGAAGTTACGCGCTGTTTGTCTGTTAAAAAACAACATAATATTCCTTTCCTTCAATTGTTGGGAACCGTTATCATCGAGCGCGTAATTGATATTTTAAGTTTGATGGTACTTCTCATCATTACACTTATCCTTCAATTTGGTAAAATTGTTGCGTTTATAAAAGAGAATGTTTTTTTACCTTTTTACGACAAAATAGTTTTAAAAATTATTGGTGGAAATACGAAGGTTTTATTTTTAGTGATCGTTGTCCTTGTCCTACTTATTGCACTGTTTTTATATTTCAGGAAATACCTCCGAGAACGTTCACCAAGATTTTTAGTGAGATTGGTTGAAAGCTTAAAAGAAGGAATAACCAGTGTTTCAAAATTGAAACAGAAAAAACTTTTTATTGTTTATACCTTTTTAATT
>JAPLDC010000095.1 GCA_026391935.1 Bacteroidota bacterium
GGAATATGTTCCAACGCGGATTTATAAAGCGTTCATTAGAACAAGATCTTCAAGGAGGAACAGCTATTCACTATAAACAAATGGGCAAAGCAGCAACATTCTTGGTATTCTTTGCTGTAACATCCTCTACATCTTCTTGGGATTGGATGATGAGTTTAGATGTTCATTGGTTCTCTACAATGTACGGATGGTATGCATTTGCAGGAATGTGGATCTCTGCCATGATAACAATTATTTTGTTTGTTATCTTTTTAAAACGCAAAGGATATTTACCTCAAGTTAACGAAAGCCATATTCATGATTTAGGAAAATGGGTGTTTGCAGTAAGTTTCTTATGGACATACTTATATTTCTGTCAGTTCATGTTGATCTGGTATACAAACATACCGGAAGAAACAATTTATTTCAAAGAGCGTTTACACGATTTCGGATATATGGGTCTGATGTGGACAGTGTTCTTCATGAACTTCTTATTTCCAATGATCTTGTTAATGAGTCGTGATTCAAAACGTAATTATTTCTTTTTAGTATTCGTTGGCTGTATTATTTTTGTTGGACACTGGTTGGATGTGTTCATGATGGTAATGCCTGGAACAGTTAACGGTCATTGGCATTTAGGATGGATGGAGATTGGAATGTCTTTAGGTTTTTTAGGATTAATGTTATATGTAGTGCATAGAGCATTAACAAAATCTCCTTTGATGGTTCAAAAGCATCCATACTTAGATGAGAGTGTTCACCACCATTATTAATAATTGAATTATAGTAAAGAATATAATAACGAATATCAACACAAACCACTATGATAAAGTTTTTAGTTTACATTGCCATCATTTTAACTGCTCTTGCAATTGGCTATTTAGTTAGGATTTTGGAGCTTTCAGCAACTCTAAAAGAATCAAAACCAGAAGTTGTTACAGACAAAGACAATAAAACGCAAGCAAAATTAATGCTCTTGTTTTTGTTTGCTTTCTTCGCATTCACAACTTGGAACTTAATTGAATACATTCCGAAAATGCTTCCTATTGCTGCTTCAGAGCATGGTGTTGCAATTGATTTTCTTTTCAATTTTAACATGCTGATCATTTTTATTGTATTTGCAATCACTCAGTTCTTATTATTTTATTTTGCTTTTAAATATTATGGCCGTAAAGGTAGAGTTGCTACATTTTTAGCACATGATAATAAATTAGAAATGATCTGGACTGTGATTCCTGCGATTGTATTGGCAGTGATCATTATTTTCGGATTAAGAACATGGAATAAGATCACATCAGATCCAAACCCTGCTTCTACTGTGGTAGAGATCTATGGTAAACAATTCGACTGGACCGCACGTTTTGCTGGTGCAGATAATAAATTAGGTAAAGCAAACTATCGCTTGATCTCTTCTACGAATGATCTTGGATTAGATTCTACAAGTGCGGAAGGGATGGATGATATCTTGGTAAAAAACGAAATTCATTTACCTGTAAACAAAGAAGTTGCATTTAATTTCCGTTCACGTGATGTAATTCACAGTGCTTATTTTCCTCACTTTAGAGCTCAAATGAACGTTGTTCCAGGAATGACAACCATGTTCCATTTCACTCCAACCATCACAACTGCTGAAATGCGTAAAAATCCAGACGTGATCAGACAAATGAAAGAAATAAATGCTATCCGTCAAGAGAAGGCAAAAAAAGAAGGAAGAACAGAAACTCCTGTTGAGTTCGATTATATTTTATTGTGTAACAAGATCTGTGGCGTTAGTCATTATAATATGCAAATGACTATTGTTATTGATTCGGAAGAGGATTATAAAAAATGGTTAAGCGGCAAAAAACCTTTTTTTAAGAAAGCAACTGCTTCTGTTGATTCAAAAAATATTCAAATTGCAGAAAAAAAATAAAGAGTCTCTCATTATTCAAACAGAAAATTAAAAAATTCAATAATAAAAATAATTTAGCATATGTCAGATAATCACGGTCATCACGAAAGCCTCGCTCACGACAGTCACGGTCACCACGATGAGCATCACCATGAAGAACATTGGGTGTCGAAGTACGTTTTTAGTATGGATCACAAAACCATCTCACGTCAGTTTCTTATAACTGCAGTGATTATGGCGTTCCTTGCAATGATGATGTCATTTATTTTCCGCTTGCAATTAGCTTGGCCTGGAGAACATTTTGCCATCATCAATTTCATTATGGGCGATAAATGGGGAAAAGATGGAGTTCTTGATCCCGGAATGTACATGGCACTCGTAACCATACACGGTACGATCATGGTGTTTATGGTATTAACAGGTGGATTGAGTGGTACATTCAGTAACTTATTGATTCCATATCAAATTGGAGCACGTGATATGGCATCCGGATTTCTTAACATGCTTTCATACTGGTTCTTTTTCTTATCAAGTGTGATAATGATTTCTGCTTTCTTTATTGAAACAGGCCCTGCAAGTGGTGGTTGGACAGTTTATCCTCCATTGAGTGCATTGCCACAAGCCATGGACGGTTCAAGATTAGGTATGACCTTTTGGTTGGTTTCAATGACTTTTTTCATCGTATCTTCTTTATTAGGTGGATTGAACTACATTGTTACGATTGTAAATTTGCGTACTAAAGGAATGTCGATGACACGCTTGCCGCTTACAATTTGGGCATTTTTAGTAACTGCAATACTTGGAGTACTTTCTTTCCCTGTGTTATTATCAGCAGCATTACTTTTAATATTCGACCGTAGCTTCGGTACATCTTTTTACTTATCGGATATTTATATTGGCGGACAAGCCTTAGAACAAACAGGTGGTAGCCCAATCTTATTTGAACACTTATTCTGGTTCCTTGGTCACCCTGAAGTGTATATCATCATTTTACCTGCATTAGGTATTACCTCAGAGATCATTTCTGTTAATTCACGTAAACCTATTTTCGGTTACCGTGCAATGATTGGTTCTATTATGGCAATCGGATTTCTTTCCTTTATCGTTTGGGGACACCATATGTTCCTTACTGGTATGAATCCGTTCTTAGGTTCAGTATTCGTTTTCACAACTTTATTAATCGCTATTCCATCCGCTGTTAAAGCGTTCAATTACATCACAACATTATGGAAAGGTAATATTCAATACACTCCAGCCATGTTATTTGCAATTGGATTGGTATCAACATTTATTTCAGGTGGATTAACAGGTATCATATTAGCAGATTCTGCACTGGATATCAATGTTCACGATACTTATTTCGTTGTAGCCCATTTCCACATCGTAATGGGTGTTTCAGCAATTTTGGGAATGTGTGCCGGTGTCTATCACTGGTATCCGAAATTATTCTTGCGACATATGAATAAGAAACTAGGATACATTCACTTCTGGGGAACCTTCATTTCTGCTTACGGTGTTTTCTTCCCGATGCACTTTTTGGGATTAGCAGGTGTGCCACGTAGATACTATTCTAACAGCGCTTTCCCAATGTTTGACAACTTAGTTAACATCAACATATTTATCACCTGCTTTGCAATTTTGGCTGCTTTGGTGCAAGTTGTTTTCTTATTCAACTTTTTCTATTCAATGTTCCGAGGACCAAAATCAGTACAAAACCCTTGGAATGCAAATACATTAGAGTGGACAACACCAATGGCGCATACACACGGAAATTGGCCAGGAGCGTTGCCTGTAGTTCACCGTTGGCCATACGATTACAGTAAGCCAGGAAAGGAATTTGATTTTGTTCAACAAACTGTTCCTCTCGCTGAAGGCGAAGTTGACGGTGGTGGACATTAGTAGTTGCTAAATATTTAATGAAATATTCAAAAAACCTGAACGATTTTGTTCAGGTTTTTTTATTTGAATAGGCTCAGCTCATTAACGCATTACAATAAAAAGTAACTCTCTGCAATCGGAATCATCCTAAAAATCTGTATTCCATTTTTTTAATTTCTAAGTAGAGATTCCTCTATCTTTACATTGTGCAAAAACTCTTTTACATATTACTTCTTCTTTGTCTGCTAAACACGAGCGCAAAATCGCAGCCCACAATAGACACCATTCAACAATGTCTAAAACAAAAACCACATCTCTTCGGTAAGTTCGACTCACGTAATTCATTTATCGATAACAGCAGAGCAAAGATTTTCGGCATCAAAGGAGGATTAAATTTCGGAGATCGTTTACATTTTGGTATCGGATACAATCAATTGAATCCTCCATCGAAAGATTTTGATAAAACCATCTTTGTTCCAGATGCTAACAGTGAACTTGTACAAACAACTGCGATGTTAAGATTATTTTACATTTCACTTCACGCTGAATATGTTTTTTATCAGACACCTCATTGGCAATTAAGTATGCCGCTTCAATTCGGGCTAGGACAAACCTATTATAAATACAACAACTATTTAGGAAAAAGGACAGTAATCGAGAAGGATATTAATTTTATTTATGAGCCAGCCGTTTCGGTAGAATATAAATTTGTAAAATGGGCAGGTATCGGAATGGATATTGGTTATCGATTTATGTTTACCAACTATAAAAATTTAAATCAAAAATTTACTTCGCCAACCTATGCGTTTAAATTTCTATTGTATTATAACGAAATCGTTAAATCTGTTTTTCCGAAAAGCAAATTGGCGAAGGCAATGTAAGTCTTTTATACTCTGATACCAATTACCAACACATCATCAACCTGTTCAAAATCACCTTTCCATTTTTTAAATGTTTTTCCGATCTCTTCTTTTTGAACAAGCATTGATCTGTCAGCAATAGAAAGTAGTAAGGTCTTGAAATTTTTGGTCATTAGTTTTTTCCCTACATCTCCGCCAAACTGATCTGCGTATCCATCCGTAAACAAATAGAAGGTGTCCCCTTTCGCATATTTAATAATAGTATTTCCGTATTCAAAATCTTCTGAGGTAAAGCCTCCAATAGCTGATTTTGTTGGCGCATACTCTGTCAATTCACCATTCGAAATTTTATACAACACCCGATTTGCTCCGGCAAACTGAAGTTTTTTATTTGAAAGATCAAAAGCGCACAACGCTATATCCATTCCGTCGCGCGATTTAGAATTGGTGTCATTTTGTTTTAATGCAGCTTTAACTCCTTTATTTAATTCAGATAAAATTTCTGATGGTTGCGATAAATTTCGTTCCTGTACTGCAAAATCCAACTTATCATTTCCTATCATACTCATGAAGGCTCCAGGCACACCATGTCCTGTGCAATCAACAGCAGCAGCAAAATGTATATCATTGATTTTTCTAAACCAATAAAAATCGCCACTCACAATATCTTTGGGTGTAAAAAGAACAAATGAATCTGGAAATATTTCATGTATCTCGGAATCATTCGGTAACATCGCGTTTTGTATTGTTTTTGCATATTCAATACTGTCTGTAATTTCTTTTTTCTGAAGCTCGATCAAATCATTTTTTGATTGAAGATCCTGATTTTTATTTAAGATCTCTACTTTTTGCTGAGCCAGCAATTCATTTGCTATCCGTTTTTCGCGATAGCGTCTGTAGGTTAAAAAGGCAAAGATCAGAACAAGTAATAAACCTGCAAAGATCGAGTAATTTGCGATCTTTTGTCGTGATATACGCTCATCCTGGATCTCTCTGTTCTTGGTCAGCAATTCGATCTCTTTCTGCTTTTTTTCGGTATCGTATTGTGTTTGTAACTCTTGTAATTGTTTGGTGCTTGATTCATTGTCAATAGAATCTTTCAGTGCAACAAATTTATTTTGGTACTCATATGCTTTTTCAAAGTTTTTCATTTCATGATAGACAATAGAAAGGATCATGCAAGCATCTTTTTTTGTCTCCATAACATTTAGCTTCGTTGCTAAATCATACGCTTTTAATTCATATTCGATTGCTTTAGGAAAATCTCTTTTTGCTTTATAAATTTCGCCTATGCAAGAATATGAAGTAACAACACCTTGCTGGTTATCTGCTTCCAAACTAATCTTAAGTCCTGAAAGTTGGTACTCCAAGGCCAGATCATATTGCTTCATATTATAAAATAACATTCCAATTTGTGAATACGTGAACTGCAATCCATATTGATCACCAATTTCCTTTTGAATAGCAATCGCTTCTTTCAGATCTTTTGATGCGTCATCGTATCGCAATAATGATTGTTTACAAGTGGACTCCAAAATATATGTGGTTGCCACGCCGCTTTTATCACCAATTGTTTCTCTTCCTTTTCTGCTCTTCACAGCGTAATCAATCGCTTGCTGATATTTTTTTTCAGAATAAAATGTTCTTCCGATGTTGTAATAACACATAGCTGCACCATACACATCATTTATAGATTCATAGATCTTAACTGCTTTAAAAAGGTATTCAGCAGCTTTTCCGTATTCTCCTTTTAAATTATAAATGTTACCCAGATTAGTATATGAATCTGCAGAAGGTTTTTTATCGGTTAATTTTAATCGCAGCTCCAAAGCCTTTTCTTGGTATATGATGGCAGAATCAAACAATGAATTTTCTGTGTAAATATTAGCAAGATTGCTGTAACAACTCGCCATGCCTTTTATGTTGTTTACTGATGCATGAGCATCCAACCCTTTTTCCAAAAGAATACGCGCTTCCTTATTATCATGAACGATCAATTTTAATGCTCCCAATAGATTATAGGCCCAGCCTTCTGTTCTACGGTATCCTGATTTTTTAGAAAGTTCAAGCGCTTGTTCTCCTAACTTTTTTGCTTTTGCAGGATCCGAAAATTTACACTCCCAACCAATTTGCCACAATAAACTAGCTTTTGTAGTATCAGCTGTCGCCTTGTTTAAAAGATTTTGAAGACTGTCAATTTTGGGTGTTTGAGAAAATGTGTTGAATGTATTCAACAAAAAGAAAAAACTGATAAGAAGAAAAATTACTTTTTTCATTGAGAAATTTGATGGTCTAAAAGTACAAAAAAATCCCCATGCATTAAACATGGGGCCCTTTTCATTTAGTTCTTATTTGTTCGTCAATCGTTACTAGCAAGTAATGTTACATGTCCGATATAATCGTGGTATTTTTGAGAAAAATCACGAACCTCAATTTTGTAAACATATACACCTTGTTCTGCAATTTTATCACCATTGTTTGCTTTTCCGTCCCAGCCTGTTGCAATATCATCCGATTGGAATATTAATTCGCCCCATCTGTCAAAGATCATCATCTTAAATTCGCTGATCTCGATTCCTTTTGGTGCAAAATAATCGTTGTTTCCATTTCCATCGGGAGTAAATGCATTCGGAATATACAATGTAAATATCGGAACGATCTCCACTTCATGCACTACCGAATCGATACAACCATTCAGTGTTGTTGTTTTCAAGGATACAACATATATTCCTTTTGCAGGATAAGTATGCAATGGATTTAAAACTGTTGAACTTGTTCCATCACCAAAGTACCAGATACGTGATGCAGCATTGGTCGATTGATCGTTGAACTGATACATCGGACTTAACAAAGTTCCATCGATTCCCTGAGAAGTAAATTGCGCTGTTGTTCCCGGATATACAGTGACAGCACTTGTTGTAGATGCCGTGTTCACACATCCGAAAGGAGAGGTAACCGTTACATTTATTATATACGTTCCACTTGCAGTGAAGGTATTTGTCGGGCTGACCTGTGTTGATGTGTTTCCATCACCAAAGGACCAGTTATAACTTGCACCGGCATTTGTGGTAGAATTATCTATATAGGTTAAAGAAGCTTGCACACAATTTACGATCGACTGTGGTGTTAGGCTGATCACAGGCAGATCATGAACTGTTACCAGAACACTCGAAGTAACAGTGTTTCCACAAGCATCGGTAACCGTAACAATATAGGATGTTGTGGTGACCGGAGAAACTGTGAATGGTCCGTTTCCAGAGCCTAATCCGCTACTCCAATTTATTGTTACCGGACCAGTACTTCCAAAAACGTTGGAAGAAATTGCTGTAGAGTTTCCCATACAAATTCCTGCAGGTGGCGAAACGGTTAGATTTGCTGCTGTTAAGGAGGTGACATTTATATTTACTGTTGCAGTATTTCCAACACAACCATTTGCATCCATATGTGTAGCACCTGTTCCAATACCTGCCCATGTGTACGTATAAGCTGCTGTTCCACCACTGGCACTCGCTCCGATTGTTGCATTTTGTCCGGAACAAATTGTTGTGCTTCCAACTGCAGTGGTTACCACCGGTGAAGGTTGCGTAATGATAACACTTGCTGTGATCGTACAACCGTTCGCATCCGTTGCGGTGGCAGTATATGTACCCGGACTCAATCCCGTTGCACTGGCGCTTGTACCGCCACTTGGCAACCATTGATAAGAATATGTTGGTGTACCACCTGCAGGAATAATTACACCTTGTCCGTTATTTGAACCATAACACGATAAAGGAAATCCTGCTGAAGAAATGCTTAATGCCGGTGGTTCAGTAATTGTTATAGAAGATAAGGTGGAACAATTGTTTGCATCGGTTACTGTTGCTGTATAATTTCCTGGAGATAAACCGGAGACAGATTGAACAAATTGTATCGGTGAAGTATTCCAAGAATAATTGTAAATCCCGGTACCACCCGATGCACCAACAGTTGCAAAACCATTTGCCATTCCGTTACAAGAAACATTATTAATGATCATCGCATTTGCAAGCAATGCATTGGGCTGGGTAATTGAAACACTTGAAGAAGCTGTACAACCATTATTATCTGTCACCACAATGGAGTGAACTCCTGTATTTAGATTTGTGGCAGTGGCAGTAGTTTGCACCGGAATGGTATTCCATAAATACGTATACGGACCTGTACCGCCTGATGCTGCAATGTTTGCAGTACCATCATTCAAACCGAAACACGTACTATTTGTTTGAGAAAGTGTATACGAAATTGGTGTTGCCGGTTGCGTGATGGTGATGGTATCATTTTTAACACACCCACTGGAGGTGGTGACCGTCACATAATACACTCCGGCTGCAAGTCCGCTGATAGCAGAACTTGTACCGCCTGTATTCCAAAGATACGTATAAGGAGGAGTTCCACCACTTGCATTCGCAGTTGCTGATCCATTACTTCCACCGAAGCAGGAAACATTCACCCCATTCATATTCACATTGCCGGGAGCTGAACCAACTGCCACTGTTGCAACCCCGGAACTCATACAACCACCTGCACCTGTTACATTCACGGTATATGTTCCTGCAAAAAGTCCGTTCTCACTAGCACTTGTTCCGCCACTTGGCAGCCATTGATAAGTAAAAGGACCTGTACCCGTAATCACAGACACATCCGCTGTTCCATTGGATGCATTACAGTTTGCTGGAGTCGCAGTTGTATTTAAAACAATTCCGGAAACGGTAATACAAAACGAAAATGTTTGACTACCATTATACGGACAATTATCATCCTGCACAGTAATTGTGAAACAGTGACTTGCAGTGCTGATATCAGCAGCAGTTGGTGTCCAAGTAAAAGTACCTGTTGGACGGCTTCCGCCACTTGAAGTAAATGTTGCTCCTGAAATTCCGCTGTTCCAAACAATGGAAACATTTTGTGATGAATCTACATCGAAGGTATTTATATTAAAACTGATCGGTAAACCGGCACAAGCATTTAAGGAATAATTTCCTGTGTTGTTTATTCCGGCAACGTACGGATTTGTATTTGTACACGAAATAGTTCTCATTTGAATATCACGAACTACACTTCCAACGAGCATTTCATATCTATACTCTTGAACTAATACAGCAAAAACAGTAACCTGAATCATGGTAGGTGTCATACACATATCACCCGTTAAATTATTAAATGAAACTGCAGGAAATGAAGCCAGAGGCTGTGCTGCAGAGTATGGTGTAAGATAAGTTACTGTTGTTGTAGGACCTGTTTGAGGTGTAATTAAAGTAAAATATAATGAATCTCCATCCGGATCGGTTGAACCATTGTTGAAACAATACGGTTGGTTCGCACAAACAAATGGAACAGGATCATTAGAAAAAACGGGAGAACTATTGCAAGGAAAATCAAGATTATCCAAATGTGCTTCCACATAAATGTTATCGGCAGAAGGCGTCAAGATCGTTCCTATGGAGGCGTTGCGGCAACACAAGGTAAAACTGAAAACCCAATCGATACAACTTGCAGGCAAGGTGGTAATGCCACGATAAATATATTCTTGTACTCCGGGGTAAGCTCCACCGGCACATTCGGTGGTAAGCAAGGCACATATTGGTGAAACTTCTATTCCTGTACCGGGAATTTTATTTAGAGTAATGTCATAATTTTGAGAGCAGGAAGCGGATGCAATGTTTATTGAAGCTGTTGTTGGAGCGGCCACACCGGCACAATCGCGATAGAACGAAAGCGATATTTCATATTGATTTCCGCCCAAGCATCTGTAGGTAATATCTGCACTTTGGGCGTGTGAGGCAAAAGCTTCATTTGATGTTTGAATAAACATTAAAATAAAACTTAGCCAAGTAAGGAGTCTGGTTAGTAGTAGTTTTGTTTCCATGGGGAACCTCCGTTTTATAATAGAACAATATGTTAAGAACTAGCTCCTTTAACGCCTTTAATAGCGCAAGGTTTCCAAAATATCATAATTTATGACATAAGGCATAAAACGGAATACTAATAATAAAATGGAATCGATGAATCGCAGAATAAAGTAATCGAGCACTTCTTTTCTTTATTAAAAATGTAGAAATAAATAAAAACTGAAGAATTATTTCGAAGGGAAGCAGTTTTTTCTTGAATGCGACCTGCTTTGTTTGTTATTTACGGTTGGTGTGAAGCTTGTGCAAAGCATGTAAAATCAAATTCAAAATCACTACATTTGCTTACATAGGATGATTTTTAGGCGCGCTTAACTTTTACAGGAAGCAATACAAAAAAAATGAAATCATTTATTAAAATATCATTATTAATCCCCGCATTAGGATTTATTTTCTTTTCTGGTTGCAAAAAATATCCTGACGGACCTTTATTTAGTATTTATTCGCCCCAGGTAAGAATACTAGGTGAGTGGGATGTGAATTATTTTTCGGTAAATGGATTTGATTCTACAAGTTATTTAAAGGCTCAACCTTTTTATGCAAGATATTACATTAGGTCATCTAAATTAGATAACTATAGTACATTTTTTGCTTTGCTAAATCCTGGCACAGGATATAATGGACAAGGCTATTGGATGTTCCTCGAAAATAAAACTAAAATTTATTTTCATCTAGATTTAATTTATGTTCCTGGAAACATTGGCCCCTATTGCGCAAATGATATTACTTGGAAAATAAGGCGATTAAAAAAAGATGAATTATGGCTCGAAACAGAATACCTAAATAAAGTTTATTTTGTAAAATTTTCAAGAAAATGAAACTTATTATAAAACTTATTATTTACTCTTCTAACTTGCTATATAACCAAAAACATAGAAGAAAACACAATTGATATAGTAGACCTGTTTAAAAAAGTAATTGACTTACAAAAGGGATCGTAATTTATTGGTACAAACATTGAACATTTATTTAAGCTACAAAAAATAAGGTGCGCTAAGAAAAGTATAGTTTTCATCAAACCCTAACACCAATAATCACAACATCGTCCACCTGCTCCAGATCGCCTTTCCAGGAATCGAATACATCGGCAAGCTTTTGTTTTTGTTCTTCAATAGGTAATAAATAATTTTTATGAAGCAGTTCTTTTAATTGATTGTATTTAAATTTTTTCCCTTTTGGTCCGCCAAACTGGTCGGCATAACCATCACTGAAAAGATAAACACAATCGCCTTTTTTTAATTGAACAGCATGGTTTGTATAATTATCTACCTTCCCATCGATGTTCACGCCTATCGGAAATTTATCAGATTTTATTTCATTGAAAATTCCATCGCTTACATAATACAAAGAATTATAGGCTCCTGCATATTGTAATTCCTGTGTCTTCAAATTTATTGAACACAAAGAAAGATCCATTCCGTCTTTAACACCTTTGCCATCTTCTGACTGTCGTAGTGTTTTTGTTACACCATAATCCAAATGCTTTAAAATTTCGGAAGGCATGGTTAAATTCATTTCATTAACTGCCTGCGTCAATAAATTAAAACCTACAACACTCATAAGCGCTCCGGGAACACCGTGTCCGGTACAATCAACTGCAGCAAAACAAACGATCTCTTTCTTTTGTTCGATCCAATAAAAATCGCCACTCACAATATCTTTCGGACGATAAAAAATAAAACTATCGGGCAAACAATTTTTCCAAAAATTATCCGGAGGCAAAATGGATTCCTGAATTCGTTTTGCATAATTGATGCTATCGGTAATTTCTTTTTTATGCGTTTCCAATTCCTCTTTTTGCAAACGAATGGCATTGTTCGAGATGGTTAACTGTTCATTCGTTTTTTTTCTTTGTCGGTTTGCTCGTACTACCAGAAAAATAATAATGAGTAATATTAATCCGCCCGAAGTGATCGCATACACAATCCTTTTGAAACGCTCATTGGTAATTTCCTGTAAAAGTTTTGCCTCTTTTTGTTTGCCTTCCAGCTGATAATTCAATTCTAATTCTGTCAGTTTTTGAGAATTACTACTGTTGTACACCGAATCGCTGTATTGTTTATAAAGTTTATAATTCTGGTACGCTTTTTCAAAATCTTTTGTCTCTTCAAATAAGCGTGCTAAATTTTCATGGATCTCGATCAGGTCTTCCAACGATTTCATTTCCTGTGCCATTGGTAAGGACCTGTTAAAATATTCCAAAGCTTTGTCGTACTGTTTAGCATTCAAATAATCTTTTCCTATAGCACTATAACAAATTGTCAAGCCTTGTTTATCCCCAATTTCATTAAAGATCCTTACCGCTTCCAGCTGCAGCTCCATTGCTTTTTCTGTTTCACCCATATCTGCATACACATTCCCCATATTGCCGAGCGTGCCGGCATAAGTGTTCCTGCTGCCATACGTGCCACAAAAACTTTTTATCTTTTCATACATTTTAAGGGCAGAAGTATAATCCTTTTCGTAATAATAATTATTCGCGATATAGGTATATGCATTGATCAGCATAGTAGTGTCCTTATATTTTTCAGCAGCGTCAGCAGCTTTTGAAAGGTATTGCATTCCTAATTTTTTATTGATCCCATCGGAATATAAAGCACCAATGAAGAGTGTTCCTTCCATGGCCATCTTTTCCATTTTCATATTTTGTGCAAGCACCAACGCTGCCTGATAATATTCCAGTGCCTTGGTATTATTTCCCATGTTCTCATAATCCCTACCCAAATACATATTGTTTTCACAAACCTGAATTTGTTTATTTAACTCCTTAGAGAGCACATTCGATTTCTCGTAGTTTTCGATCGAACCAACATAATCACCAATAGCAAGACTGTTTAATCCATTGAAACTATAAGCATCCGCTAATTCTTCTGTTAAATTATTTTCCTGAAGTTTAGGGATCACTTCTTTAAAATATTGAGCGGCTTTTTTATTTTCATCATCATTATAAAAAGCAATAGCCTTCATAAAATCTGATTTGGCTGATATAGCAGGAGTATTTATTTGTGCACTCAGTTCAGCGCATTTTAAATAATACGTTTTTGTTTCAGGATTTCTTTCAGAAGATAAGGCTCTGACAATATTATAACCAATATTGAATTTTTCAAGCGGAGCAGTTGTTTTTTCAAAAACAGTTTTTAAACTGTCCAGCTTGTTTTCAGAAATGCCTTTAAAAGTAAAAACGATAAGGAATATAAAAAGTATATAAAATTTATTTTTCACGGGTATTTTTTGCGTTCCCAATAATACAACTTTATTAGAAAATCTTCATGTTAAATCTTGCACTAAACAACTGCAGATTCTATGAGTTTTATCATGCCGTCTGAGGCATCCATTTCGGCATTAATACCGATTGGCACAGTATATTTGTTTACGATATGTCCGATCATCGCTCCGTAAAAAGCCGGTATGCCCAAAGGTTTGATCTGTTGTTCCAAAACCTGCTGTAGGGTAAATGCTTTTTCGGGCTCTTCGGCTTCACACTTTACGCATTTACCAAACACAAATCCGCTGATGTTTTTTAAAACTCCTGCCAATTTTAATTGTGTAAGCATACGATCTATCCGATAAGGTTCTTCACCAGTTTCTTCCAAAAAAAGAATTTTGTTTTTCCAGTCGGGCAAATAATCCGATCCGATCATACTTGCTACTACTGTTAAATTTCCTCCTACAAGTATGCCTGTCGCTTTTCCTGCTGTGATGGTATACTGTTTATCCGTGTCATCACCTGGATAAGCATACGTCACTTTTTCTTTTTCAATCAAAATACGTTTAACATAATCGACTGTAAAGTCGTTCCAGCCACTATTTCCAACAGGCCCATGAAATGTTACTAATCCTGTTTTTGAATTTAGAGCGATCAACAAGGACGTGATATCACTAAAGCCCATGATCACTTTAGGATTATTTTTGATGGAGTTATAATCCAATTTATCTAAGATCCTGGCACAGCCCCAGCCGCCTTTCATGCAAAAGATCGCATTCACTTCTTTATCTGAAAAAAAATCGTTGATCTCCTTTGCACGCAATTCATCGGTTCCGGCAAAATAGCCAAATTTTTCTTTTAATGTTTGTCCTCTTTTTACTTTGAAGCCAAGATCCTGAATGATGGAAATAAATTTCTCAACTTGTTCTTCCTCCCATACTGCACCTGCCGGAGAACTAATGGCGATTGTATCACCATGCTTTAATGCCGCAGGTTTTAAAACCGATGGATAAAGTTTTTCTTCCTGCAGTAATTTTTCTTTCATTCCAAAAAGAGGAATGGAAAGGGAAGCCAATGTGGTTGTTACGATAAATTGTCTTCTGTTATTTTTCATTAAATAATAAAACAAAAATTATTTTTTTCAAAAAAAATTACTTTCCGATAATTCTTTCTAACTCAAATTCTTATTCCTATAATTAGAATATCATCGATCTGTTGCAACTCTCCTATCCAGTCGTTGATTGTTTTTAAGTAAATTTCTTTTTGTTCATCAAGAGGTTTTCGATGATGTTCCAATAATAGTTCTTCCAATTGTTTGTATTTGAATTTCTTTCCTTTCGGCCCACCAAATTGATCTGCAAAACCATCGGTAAAAATATACACACAATCGTTCTTTTGTAATTCCCATTCGTGGTTGGTAAACTGCTGCAAATCCTCTCCTACAAATGCTCCTATTGGAAATTTGTCGCCATGAATTTTGATAACTTCGTTATCACGAATGATCCATAAAGGATTATTTGCACCAGCAAATTCTATTTTCAATTTTGTATAATTTATGGAGATCAAAGCGATGTCCATTCCATCGCGGACAGTCGCAACTTCCGGATCTTGATTTAATTTTTTTGAAAGCTGGCTATTGGTTTCATTTAATATTAATGAGGGCCGGGTTAAACCGAGAACATTAACCGTTTGGGCTAAAATATTATGCCCGACAATACTCATAAGCGCTCCAGGAACGCCATGTCCCGTGCAATCCACAGCAGCAACTAATGTTTCATTGCCCCATTTTTCCAACCAATAAAAATCACCACTTACAATATCTTTCGGCTGATATAAAACAAATGATTCGTTTAAAGCATGTTTTATTGTACTATCCGAAGGTAAGATCGCATTTTGAATTCGCTTTGCATAATGGATACTATCCATGATATCTTTATTCTTTCCGTCAATGTGCGCTTATTCGCACTTTTATGATAATTAAAATAATGCCCAGACCAGCTATTATTGAAAAAATATAAAACCAGGTTCGTTTCCAAAAAGGAGGAATAATTTCAAACGAGTAGGAAACGGGAGTTCTATTCCACAGCCCATCGTTGTTACACGCTTTCAACAAAAAAGTATATTTTCCGGGAGGCAAATTTGAATAGGTGGCACTTATTTCTTTTCCGATGGGCAACCAATTGAGATCAAAGCCCTGCAACATAAATTGGTATTTTACTTTGTAGGGGTTGGTTAGAGAAATTCCAATAAAATCAAATGTAATGTGATTTTTATCGTAAGGAAGTTTTAGATCAAGCGGCAAACCATCCTGAACGCTATCCGAGTATTTACTATAATCCGAATGTTCCAAAAACAACCGGATGCTATTGATATGCGTTTGCGGCTCAAGTGGATTACTTTTTTCGTGCTTTGAATCATAGATTGTGACACCTCCGATTGTGCCGATCCATAATTTTCCATCATAATCTTTGTAAAATGCATTTTGATTGCACTCCAATCCTATAAAACCGTCCTCTTTACCATAATGTTTTAATACAATTTCTTTTTGATTAACAAACTGACTCAGGTCTAAACGGTCAATGCCATTGTTTGTTCCCAACCATAAATATCCATCATTATCAGCATGAACAAAATATACCATATTGGAACTCAGCCCATCATTTTCTGTAATATTTTTAAACGCCCTACCATTGTATACAACTACACCTGCATCAGTGCTAAACCACATATAACCATAATTGTCTCTGGTTATATTTCTGATTTTTGGAAATCCTTCCTGACGCGAAATAGTTGAAAACGATTTTCCGTCATATTTTACAATTTTATTTGTTGATCCAAACCAAATGTTACCCAAATTATCTTCAAAAATAGCATTCACACCTTCTGAAAAGATACCTTGTTCATTTCCATAAAAGTTAAATGTTTTTCCATCATATTTATCTAAGCCGTTTTCATGAGCAATCCATACATTTCCTTTTTTATCCACCAACATTGCTGCAATATGGACACCGTGCAGCCCGTCTTTCAAATGATAGTTTTTAAATGTTTTTCCATTAAACACACTCACTCCTTGTGCAGAAGTACCAAACCATATATTACCTATCTTATCTTCACAAATTGCCCATATGTTATTGAAAGGTAAACCGTCTTTTTGTTGGGTGTAATTTTGAATGATAATGGTGTCTCTGTTTTTCCATGCATCATAATCTAATTTGGAAACTCCACCGCTCCAGGTGCCTATCCACATATTATCTTGGCTGTCTTTAAAAAACGACATAACAGTATTGTTTGCCAAACCGTGTTGTTCGTTGATGTTCACGAAGAGATCGTTTCTGTAAATGCTCAATCCTCCACCAAAAGAACCGAACCACATATTTCCTTCCCGATCTTGAGTAATTCCACAAACCATTCCATTGGGCAAACCATTTGATTTAGAAATATTTTTTGATTTACCATACGTTATTTGACTCACACCCGTTGATGTGCCTGCCCATATAGCACCGCTTGCATCTTTAAACAAACGATATGCGCCTTCTAAAAATGGTTTTCCATTTACTTTTAATGTATCAAACTTTTGTCTTCCTGTGTATGTTTTAGAAAGGTCGTAAACATTTATTCCGCGGTAGGTTGTTATCCAAACTTTATCATCATTAATTAAAATATCTCTGTTTTTCAGATCGATGATTCCATCTCTAACTCCGAAATGAGTTATTTTTTTCCCATCAAAAC
The DNA here is from genome assembly GCA_026391935.1 of Bacteroidota bacterium. GTDB lineage: Bacteria > Bacteroidota > Bacteroidia > 2-12-FULL-35-15 > 2-12-FULL-35-15 > 2-12-FULL-35-15. The sequence goes on from JAPLDC010000095.1 coordinate 17,470, forward strand.
AAAACAAACCGTTAGGAACTGTTCCTATCCATGTATTGCCCAATTTGTCTTGCTTAATTGCCCACACCTGATAATGTCCGATTGAATCATTACGGATAAAGGGAGTCACTTTTTTACCGTCATAGATCATTATTCCATCAGAGGTGCCTAACCATAATTCGCCTGTAGAGTGCTCATGGATGCGATAAATCGTCAATTGACCGAGAATAGAATCTTGAATTTTTATTAATTTATTATTGGAATATCTATTGAGCCCTTTGGTCGTTCCAATCCACATATTTTGCTTGGAATCCTCAAAAACAGAGTAAACTCGATTATTGTTCAAACCTTCTTTTGTTCCAAGGTTATGAAACACTTTTCCGTCAAAACGGCTTACACCTCCGCCATTGGTGGCAACCCAAACGATCCCGTTGTGATCCTGGCAAATATCGAGAATCTGAGATTGAGGCAACCCATCTTCGATAGAGAAATTTTTAATATCTAGTTGCTGAGCCTTTGTGTAAAAGCTAATACAAAGCAGGAAAAAAGAAAGAAGAGATATTTTAATTAATTTCCAATTCACAAATCAGGGCTTAAAACAGTACTAAATAAACGAAAAATCGGGACATAATCAATAAAAACTGCTTATAATTTACTACTTTTGTAGCCCTAAAATAAAAAACAGAATGATTTCAGTTTCTAATCTATCCTTACGTTACGGCAAACGAGTGCTGTTTGACGAAGCGAGTATAAAGTTTACTCCAGGCAATTGTTATGGTGTTATTGGTGCGAATGGTGCAGGAAAATCGACCTTCATGAAAATTCTTTCGGGAGAGATTGAAGCGACCACCGGGCAAGTTTCCATAACTCCCGGAGAACGATTGAGCGTATTGAGTCAGAATCACTTTGCTTTTGATGCTTTCCCTGTTTTGCAAACAGTAATGATGGGAAATAAAAAACTTTGGGAAGTGATGCAGCAAAAAGACGCTATCTATGCAAAGCCCGATTTTTCAGACGCTGACGGAATAAAAGCTGCCGAACTGGAAAATGTTTTTGCAGAAATGAACGGATGGAATTACGAAAGTGATGCCGCTAACTTATTGAGCGAATTGGGTGTGAAAGAAGAATACCATAGCAAATTAATGGGCGAACTAAATGGTAAAGAAAAAGTGCGCGTATTATTAGCACAAGCTATTTTGGGTAATCCAGACATTCTTTTATTAGATGAGCCTACCAATGACTTAGATGTGGAAACCATCGCATGGCTGGAAAATTTCTTAGCGAATTTTGAAAATATTGTCATCGTGGTTTCTCACGATCGTCACTTTTTAGATGCTGTGTGCACACATATTGCTGATATCGATTTTAATAAAATATCCTTGTATACCGGGAACTATATGTTTTGGTATGAATCCAGCCAACTCGCATTGCGTCAGCGTTCCGACCAAAATAAAAAGGTAGAAGATAAACGTAAGGAGTTGCAGGATTTCGTTGAACGATTCAGTGCCAATGCTTCTAAATCGCGCCAGGCAACAAGCCGTAAAAAGCTTTTGGAGAAATTGGTGATCGATGAAATAAAACCATCGACCAGAAAGTATCCAGGTATTATTTTTAAAGCAGAACGTGATTGCGGAGATCAAATCTTAGCGGTCGAAAATCTTTCGAAAATTTCTGCGGAAGGAACTCCATACTTTAAGAACATCACCTTTACAATGACAAAAGGAGATAAGATAGCTGTGCTTTCAAAAGAGCATGTTGCCATCACTTCTTTTTTCGAAATACTTGCAGATGAAGATCAGGCAACAACAGGTGTTTGTTCGTGGGGAAGTACGATCACTAAATCCTATTTGCCAAACGAAAATGCAAAATATTTTACCGAAGATCAAAATTTAATCGATTGGTTACGCCAATTCTCAAAAGATAAAGATGAAACGTATGTGCGTGGATTCTTAGGTAAAATGTTATTTACCGGAGAAGAGTCATTAAAGAAATCAAATGTTCTTTCTGGAGGAGAAAAAGTACGTTGTATGGTTTCACGGATGATGTTGACCAATGCGAACTGTTTAATTTTGGATGAGCCAACCAACCACCTGGATCTGGAATCGATCACCGCTTTCAATAATGCTTTGAAAGACTGGAAGCATGTGGCATTGTTTACTTCTCATGACCACGAGTTCATGCAAACAGTTGCAAATCGCATCATCGAAATCACTCCGAATGGAATAATTGATAAACGAATGACCTATGATGAATACATTTTAGATGAAGGTGTAAAAGCCATGAAAGAAAAGATGTATCCGAAGTTGGCCAAAGTAAAATAAAAAAAATCCCGATAATTTTTATCGGGATTTTTTATGAAAACTAAAAAACAATTATGCCTTATTAAATTTCTTGATCGCTTTCCCTGTCGCAGTTGTTATCTCCATAAAATAAATTCCCTTTTCAAGGTCAGCAACATTTAATTCCAATCGTTCAGTACCATCCAATTTTTTATCAATCAACAATTTTCCTAATACATCATACACTTTAACAGCACTTACTTTTTCATTGTTTGATGTTTCAATAATTAATTTATCAACTGCAGGATTTGGAAAAACTGAAATGCTGTTTGCTAATGTTTCTTCAGTGATTCCAGTCGAACAAGCTTTATACGCTAATGAATGAGTGGAAAAATAAGCATCGAAACTTGCAGCACTGCCAATTGGGTACATATCCTGCTCTAAAATTGTCTTACTAGGAGCAATTAAAATATACGTTGGAAATGCTGTCACTCCATATGCACTGACAACGGCATTGCCACCACCGCCACTACCGCTTATAGTAGGGTAACCAGGGCTGCCTCCTAAATACGTTGTTTCATAAGCAGCGCACTCTGCATTCGTATTCCCTAAATCAATTGACATAAAATAAACATCTTGAGTGTTACACCCATAATTTGTAAAGGTTTGTTTGAAATAAGGGCAAGTTGCCTGACAAGGCCCACAAGTTGTAAAGAAAAAATCGAGACAAACGTACTTGCCGGAATTTAAAATTGTGAAAAGATTGTGGCTGTTTCCACCAAGGTCAGTAACAGTAAAATCGACTGCAGTTGTAAGTGTTGTTTGCGCCTTTGTATATGAAATACTTAAAAAAAGCAAGATGGATAAAATGTAAATTTTTTTCATTGGCTTTGTTTTATAGGTTAATATTTATCAAATAAACAAAAAGTATCCTTCCGATTCAAATAAATCGATGATTATAATTAGTATTCGATAGAAGTATAAAAAAGTGTTTTATTTTCTGGCAGGCCTTCTGTCTTTAGAAAAATTCGATTTTTTCTTTCCCGAAAATGGTTTCTTAATTCTCACTTCTGGAGCATAAATGGGGCCTGCGGCAAATCCTTCAGGCAAGGGTATTTTATTAACTTCTGCTCCAATCAATGTTTCTATCTGCAAGAATTTTTGCTGATCGTATTCATTAATAAAGGTCAATGCAACTCCTGTTGACGCAGCCCGGGCTGTTCTGCCGATGCGGTGAATATAATCTTCCGCATCTCCGGGAACATCATAATTTATTACCAAGCCGATATCTTCTATATCAATCCCTCGGGAAAGAATATCTGTTGCTACCAATATTTGTAATTGCTTACTTCTGAAATTTCTTAATACTTCTTCACGTTCCGGTTGTTCAAGATCAGAATGAATCGCTTTAGCCTTTAAACCAGCTTTAATTAAATCGCGTTCCAACTCTTTTACTTTTAATTTAGTAGAAACAAAAATAATCACACTGCTTAAATCTTTCCCGGCAAGTAACGATTTGATCAAATTGTTTTTTTGTGTATCATAAACGAGATACGCTCCTTGAACAACACCTGCAGCAGGCTTAGAAATAGAAATGCTAATCTGCTCTGGATTCTGAAGAAGTTTGGTGGCAAGCGTTCTTATTTTAGGAGGCATGGTTGCCGAAAACATCAATGTTTGACGAACTTTAGGCAAGTAGGTTGTTATCTTCATGATATCATCTACAAATCCCATGTCCAACATTCTATCAGCTTCATCCAAAATTAAATGTTGTAAACTATCTAATTTCACATATCCCATATTTAAATGCGCCATCAATCTGCCGGGAGTGGCAATGATCACATTCGCACCTTCTGTTAATGCACGTTTTT
>JAPLDC010000357.1 GCA_026391935.1 Bacteroidota bacterium
TATAAAAAAATTATTTTAAAGAGACATTGATTAATTTCAATGTCTCTTTTTGTTTTTTCTAAATCAATTTGGATAAAAATCACAAAAATGCATTTGAATGCAACCTTTTTAAGAAAAGTTTTATCTAAAATATGATATTAATCATAAAAAATAGATAATTTTGTTTCTAGTAATCTAAGCCAGATTAATTTTTAACAAATGCAACCTTTTTTAATATGATTACGTTTTATAATCCGTATTTAAAAAAATCTCTCAAAAAGTACAATTTTTCAATGGTTGAAAAGAATACTATCTCTTCAATAGTAATAGCTCAAAGATCAAAATCTCAAAAGCTGTTTTTTGTTTTTTTATGTTCTATGCTATTACTTTCAATTTCAAGTTTTTCTGCTACTTATTATTCGAGAATTTCCGGAAATTGGAATTCAGCTTCAACTTGGTCTACTGGTAGTTGTGGCGGAACTGTTGCTGGGGCATTTCCTGTTGCCGGTGACATTGTAATTATTTGTGTTGGTCATAATGTGAGTTTGACAGCGAATCAATCTGTTGCTAATTTAGATTTAAATGGGACAGGTACATTATTAATGAATACTGCTGGTATAACACTTACAGTTTCAGGTAATTTAACAATGGATAATACAAGTGCAATTAATAATTCGGCACTTGGTACTATTACGGTTGGTGGTACTTTCAATGTTCTATCAGGTGCAAATTGTGTTCTTCAGAATGTTAATTTTAGTGTTACCGGAACAACAACTATTACCGGAACACTTACACAAAACAATGGTAATTCCGGTGTAAAAAGTTTTGGAAACCTTACCATCGCTGGAACATGGACTAATACGGCAAGCAATGTTCCAATCAGTATATCAGGAAACATGATTAATAATGGGACTTTTAATCAAGGAACAGGAAGGGTTACTTTTACCGGAGCAACTTCAAATACAATAACCGGTACATCAACATCAGCTTTTTCTGGAATTACGGTTAATAAGGGAGCTTCTCAGGCAAACATTATTGATGTTCAAAGTTTAATAACCCTCACAAATGGAGGATTGACATTAACAAATGGAACATTCGAATTAACTAGTGCTTCCACGATAGTGCCATTTACTTCAGATCCAACACCAACAATTCTTATTCCTCCTAATGCAAGATTGTGGTGTAATGGCGGAACGATAAACAGTACTGTTAGCTTTAATTGGACTTTAAGCGGTACTTTGCAGGTAAGTGCAGGTACTATTAATTTTGGTTCCGTTTTAGGAGACAGGATTGCACCTCAAATAAATGCTGCAACTGTAAATATTTCAGGTGGAGCTTTAAATGCAACAGGTCGAATTTCAAATGGAACACAAGGTTGGACATATATAATGTCGGGAGGTATTTTAACCTTAGGAACGATTGGGAATAATTCTGGTGGGTATGATGTTTTTAACATGGATAATGCAACCTGTTCCTTTACCATGACTTCAGGAAGAATTATTATAGAACGTTCCGGTGGAACTGTAGGTCAGAATCTTGGCTATCATAACGTAGGTACCGTGGGTGGTGGTTTTACAGGGGGGACCCTTCAAATTGGTGATGCTTCTACACCTGCAGGGAATATTATGCGAGTGGAAACTGACATCCCAATCTATAATTTAGAAGTGTCTAGTGCAAATGCAACAGCTCTAATAGTTTCACCAGCAGCACCAGTTACAACTTCTGTAGTAATTAGAAATAATGTTAATATCACTTCGGGTGTTTTAGATATAGGAACAGGTAATGGAGGTGGAACACCAAATACTCAAGATTTATTTGTTGGAGGAAATTGGACAAATGCTAGTGGTGCATTGGACCCTTTTATTCAGGGAACGAAAAAGGTTACCTTCAATGGCTCATCAGGAACTCAAACTATTTCAAGTTCAGGTGCAGGTGCCGTTAATGGTACGACATTTTATGATGTTACTTTTAACAATACTTCTGTTACTGTTCCTCAAATCATTACAACTGCCAATGTAGCGATAACACATACCTTAACAATGACACTGGGAAAAGTGAATCTTTCCGGAACAACATTAACGCTGGGTACAGGAAATACGGTTGCGTTGGCTGGAACCCTTTCTTACACTGCAGGTTGGCTTTATGGCGGAACTTTTACAAGATGGATAAACTCTGCAATACTTCCAATTGCAAATGCACGAGGCCATTTTCCTATGGGTAGTCCAACGGATTACCACCCATTATGGTTTGGAACATCTGCCGCTATGAATTCTGGAGGTACCTTTAGTGTGACCCATAATCCATCCGGTCCGGGTAGTGTGCCAATTGTTGCGTATACAGATTTGACTTGGCTTCCGGGTGTACATTCAGTTGTTGGGATCTCTAATTCAGCGTGGACTATCGATAATACAGGAATCCTTCTTGGAGGGCCAGATGGCCTTTTGCGATATGGCGGAACAGGATTTAATGTTTTTCTTTCTGCGGACATAAATGCTTCCAATTCTACTACTGCCGTCGGTTCTTATAGTGCTCCAACCAATGTTGTTGTTGGAAGCTATTTAGAGGTAAACAGAACAAATTTGGCAAATGGGCATATAGGAAATAAAGTTTGGTACATCGGAACAACAGATTTAACCTTATCCCCGTTACCAATTGAACTTTTATCATTTGATGCAAAATCGAATCAAAAAGTAGTTGATTTGAATTGGTCTACTGCCACAGAAACAAATAGTGATTATTTTACGATTGAAAAGACAAAGGATGGATCTGATTTTGAAACTGTCGGAACAACTGACGGAGCTGGGAATAGCACTTCTGTATTAAACTACGCAACAAAGGACAATTCTCCTTTTGAGGGTATTTCTTATTACCGTTTAAAACAAACTGATTTTAATGGTGTGTTCACTTATTCTGATCTTAAGATGGTTGATTTTCATTCATCTTCAGATTTCTCTTTTGATGTATATCCAAATCCAAACAATGGAGATAATTTCAATATTTCATTAAATGCCGGTCAAGGCGAGGAGGTCGTTGTGGTTGTTTATGATGCAATTGGTAAAGTGGCTTATTCGAAAGTAATAACCACTCAAAATAAAGGTGAAAACGTTTTTGTAATTGATCCTTCTAGTAAACTTTCTCCCGGCATCTATATGATCAGTGCATCTTCTCAACAAGGTGTTTACAATAAGAAAATGATAGTCAAATAAAAATATTTTTTATCGAAGAGGAGCTGAGTATTAATTAGAGTGATTTTTTATCTTCTACGATCACAAAAATATCTTCATTGTCACGCTTCATAAGATATTTTTCACGTGCAAATTTTTCTAAGGTTTTTGGATTGGTATATAATTCTTTTATATCCGAGGTAATACTATTAATTTCTTTTGCATAATAATTCCGTTCTTCCTGCATTTGATTTACTTCTTTTCTAAGCTCTAGTTCTGTTTTTAAATCGTTTTTATCAAAAACAACAACCCAAACTCCCAAAGCAATAAAAGTTAATAAATACTTGTTTTTTAAAATTGAAAATACTGTTTTCATTCTGAATTATTGTCTCTGTCAAATACGTTATCAACCAACAAATTAACAATATGATACGATCTCTCATTTTTTCAATTATTTTGTGCATTTCCATGCAGCTTTCAGCGCAATCCTTTAAGTTAACGCAACAAAAAGCTAGTCGAGTAAAAGCGGCCTATGCTGAAAAATGGGAAGGGCTGAGATCGGAATTAAAGAAAAAGGGGGTAAATGAAAACTTTGAAATGTTTTTACGTGTTTTTAAGGAAGATAAACTGGTTGAGGTGTGGTTAAAATCTAAAGGTGAAACAGAGTTTAAGCTCTTCAAAACATATACTATTTGTGCATCTTCAGGTGAATTAGGGCCAAAAAGGAAACAAGGTGACGGACAAGTTCCTGAAGGATTTTATACGATAGCAGCTTTTAATCCCTATAGCAGTTATCATCTATCTCTTGGGGTCAGTTATCCGAATGCGAGCGATAAGATCATCGGAAAAGGTAATTTGGGA
>JAPLDC010000026.1 GCA_026391935.1 Bacteroidota bacterium
CAATACCATTTTGCAAAAATCTATTTTTCTGCCCGATGGTAAATTAATGGCCATTACTGATCTTGCGCGGGTGGAAGTGAAACCCGGTGTCACAGAAATAAAACGCGAAGATCTTCAGTCGATGGCTTCCATTACAGCACGCCTTGATGGCAGCGATCTTGGAACAGTCATGAAAAAAATACAAAAAGAAATAAATTCTAAGGTTCATTTCACTCAAGGCTACCATGTTGCATACGGTGGCGCATTCGCGGAACAAAAACAATCATTTGATGAATTGCTGATGATACTTATCACGGGAAGTATATTGGTTTTTGCTGTCATTCTTTTTCTATTTAAAGATTACAAAATTTCATTATTGATCCTCATTATTTCTTTATTAGGAATTTCGGGATGTTACATTGCTTTGTATATAACACATACGCCTTTGAATGTTGGAAGTTATACAGGATTAATCATGATCATTGGAATAATAGGAGAGAATGCCATTTTCACATTTCAACAATTTTCCACCTCCTTGCAAAATGGTTCATCTGAAGAAGCGATCGTGTATGCCATTTCAACACGGCTCCGTCCAAAGCTTATGACTGCATTAGGTGCTATAGTGGCTTTAATGCCCTTAGCCTTAGGAATTGGCACAGGTGCTCAATTGCATCAACCATTAGCGATTTCGGTAATTGGTGGATTTGTTGTCGCACTCCCTTTATTACTGATCATTTTTCCTTCCATGTTAAGAATCATTTATAGAAAAAAATAAACAAATCATGAAAAAGCTAAATTACATTTTCGCCTGTCTGCTGCTTTTATTTTGCTCTTTCAACATAAAAGCTCAATCCTATAAGATCGCAAATAAATATACGCTTGAAGGTGATGGAGGATGGGATTACTTGATCTCAGATGATTCCACCGGAAGATTATTTATTTCCCATGGCACCGCAGTTCAGGTAGTGAATGCATCCAATGGTTCCCTTATCGGAACTATACCGGACACAAAAGGAGTTCATGGGATCGCATTGGCGAGAGACCTGAACAAGGGATTTATCAGTAATGGCAAAGACACGTCCGTAACAATTTTTGATCTGACAACCTTGGCTACTATCACAAAAATAAAAGTAACAGGTAAAAATCCAGATGCCATTTTATATGATCCTTTTTCACAAAAAGTATTTGTGTTTAATGGACGGACCTCTAATTCAACTGTTATTGATGCAAAAACAAATTCCGTTATAGCAACGATTGAGCTGATTGGTAAACCGGAATTTTCTGTTACAAATGGAAAAGGAAAGATCTATGTCAATATTGAAGATAAAAGTAAAATATGTGTGATTAACGCCGCCACTTTGAAAGTAGAAGAAACATGGTCTATCGGTAAAGGCGAGGAACCGAGTGGTTTAGCCTTGGATAATAAGAACCATCGTTTATTTTCTGTCTGCGATAATAAATTAATGATTGTTTTAGATGCAGAAAATGGAAAAACAATTGCCTCTTTGCCTATAGGTGAAAATGTGGATGGTGCAGCCTTCGATCCTGAAAAAGAAAGAGCTTTTAGTTCAAATGGCGATGGGACATTAACAGTTGTTCAAGGACAAAACGGAAATAATTACAAGGTAATTGATAATTTGAATACACTCAAAGGAGCAAGAACGGTCACAATCAATACAAAAACACATCATCTTTATTTACCAACAGCTGAATTTGGCGCTGCTCCGGATCCGACAAAAGAAAATCCAAAACCACGGCCTGCAATAAAGCCCGGATCTTTTACCATTCTTGATATTGTTCCAGATAAATAATTTCCAGCAACAGAATTAAAACAGATTTGTATTTTAATATTGGGGTGTAATCAGAAACCTATATATTTAATAACCTAAATAAAAACGAACCATGAAAAAAACATTTTTTTTACTCGCTATCGGATTCGCAGCAATCACGGCTAATGCACAAAAAGTAAAAGAAGCAGATGTTCCTCAGACTGTGAGTGCAACTTTTGCAAAACAATATCCCAACGTAAAAGCCGGAAGCTGGGAAAAAGAAAATGGCAATTACGAGGTAGAATTCGATTTCAACAAGGCTGAAATGTCTATCTTAATCGGACCAAATGGTCAGTTATTGGAAACTGAAACAGAAATTAAAGTTTCTGAATTATCAAAAACTATCACTGATTATTGTGCAAAGAACTACCCCGGTAAAAAAATTGCAGAAGCATCAAAAATTGTTGATGATAAGGGAGTTGTAAGGTATGAAGCAGAAGTAAATAAAATGGATGTTTTATTCACAGCAGATGGCGTATTTATCAAAGAATCTAAAGACTAGTTATTTTCTATTTTTAAAATGCCTCTCGCAAATTGCGAGGGGCATTTTTGTTTCATTAAATTTAAAAGTTATTTTTTATTATACTAATTCTTCAAGCAACCAATTCAAACTTTTGTGCATCATAAATATATAAAAACAATAATCGACATGAAAAAAATAATTTTAGTATTCATTATCGGAATCGCAGCAATCACAGCAAATGCACAAAAAATGAAAGAAGCGGATGTTCCTGCAGCGATAAAATCATCTTTTTCCAGAGCTCATCCAACAGCGAAAGCGAATAAGTGGGAAAAAGAAGGAAACAATTATGAAGTTGAATTTACAGAAAACAAGATCGAATCTTCAATTGAAATTGGCCCAAACGGACAGATCTACAACACTGAGACAGAAATTGCAGTATCTGAACTTCCAAAAGGAGCAGCAGATTATTGTACAAAGAATATGCCCGGCAAAATAATTAAAGAGGCTTCAAAAATCACTGATGCTTCAGGAAAAATAAGTTATGAAGCAGAAGTTGAAGATGCGGATTATATTTTTGATGCAAACGGAACTTTCCTTGAAAAGAAAATTGAAGGGAATGACAAAAAAGAAAAAGACAATAAATAGTTGATGACACACAATAAAAAATCCCCTTCGAATTTAACCGAAGGGGATTTTTTTATTTAATACTATTAATACTCATCTTCATTGAAGAAGAAATCTTCTTTAGTAGGATAATCAGGCCAGATCTCTTCAATAGATTCATAGATCTCCCCCTCATCTTCAATTTCCTGAAGATTTTCAATCACTTCCATCGGTGCGCCTGAACGGATAGCAAAGTCAATTAATTCATCTTTAGATGCCGGCCAAGGCGCATCTTCTAAGTTTTTTGCTAATTCGAGTGTCCAATACATAGTGTTCGTTTTGCTTTTAAAACGTAAAAACTTTCCAGTTGTTACATCTAAAAAAATATTTATGAATTTTAATTATCTGCTGATATTTCTGCAAAAGTAAAAATTAATTCCACTAATCAAAGAACCAAAGTGCTTTTTTTATTAAACAGCTATTAATAAAGGGGTTCAAAGAGAAGGAAAAGCAAAAAAAAGATCACATTTTTGGCTTCCAAGGAATTTCTTGCGCGTTTAAATCCCTGCTCAATTTTCGGGAAAGAACAAAAAGGTAGTCGCTTAATCTATTCAAGTATTTCACAACCAAGTCGGCAACAAAACTATCTTCGGAAAGATGGATAGTTACTCTTTCTGCCCTTCTGCAAACACAGCGGGCAATATGACAATAGGAAACGGTAGTGTGACCGCCCGGAAGAACAAAAGATTTCATTTCAGGCAAAGACTTATCCATCTCGTCCATCTCATTTTCCAACAAAGAGACGTCTTGTTCATTCAGATCAGGAATTTTCATTTTCGATTTTTCAGGATCAGAGGCTAACGAAGAACCAATGGTAAATAAGCGATCTTGAATTTCGATTAAAATTTTTTTCGAATGATCGTCAATATTTTGATCGCGGATCAAGCCGATATAAGAATTTAATTCATCGACGGTACCATAGGATTCAATTCGAATATGATTTTTAGGAACACGTGTTCCTCCGATCAATGAGGTTTGACCCTTGTCACCTGTTTTTGTATAAATTTTAAATGCCATCCGTTCTAAGAATTACGCTTGTTGACTCCGCTCGAAGTGACACAACCGAACCGCGCGTGGTCATGTTGAGCCTGTCGAAACATGTGCGATCGATCCCCACACTCTTCGACAAGCTCAGAGTGACAGCCACAATCGACATTTTGTACCTTTGGCTGACAACTTGATTGACAGCTTGAAACGACAGAGTCATAGTCGCAAATTAATTTAGTGAACCAACCTGTTACTTACAGTTGTTATTTTCTCATTTTCATAATCCCGCTCCACTATTCCATCTTTCAACCGAACAATGCGGTGAGCATGCTGCGCGATATCTTCCTCATGCGTTACGATAATAATTGTATTTCCATTTTTATGAATCTCTTCAAACAAACCCATAATTTCTACTGATGTTTTTGAGTCCAGATTTCCTGTCGGCTCATCCGCTAAAATGATTGCAGGATTATTTACTAAAGCTCTGGCAATTGCCACACGCTGACGTTGACCACCGGAAAGTTCATTTGGTTTATGCATGATCCGGTCACCCAAACCAACTTGTTCCAACACCTCTTTACCTCGTTTGATACGATCAGCCTTACTAAAACCTGCATAGATCAATGGAAGGATAACATTATCCAACGCTGTGGAACGAGGCAATAAGTTGAATGATTGAAACACAAAACCAATTTCTTTATTGCGCACTTCAGCAAGATCATTGTCGAGCATTTTTGCGACAGCGATATTGTTTAAAATATATTCACCATTTGAAGGACTATCCAAACAACCCAAAATATTCATTAGCGTTGATTTCCCGCTACCTGAAGGCCCCATCAATGCAACATATTCGTTTTTATAGATCTCTAGTGAAATGGAACGCAAAGCATGAATTTCTTCTGTACCAATTTTATAGGATTTAGCTATATCTGAAAGTTCTATTATTGATTTCATTTTATGAATAACGAATTTTTACAAATTTAAATCCTTCGACTCTGATTAGGACGGCAACAAATTTACAAATAAAACACCGCAAACCCACAGATACGAAAATGAGAAATTAAAATCGAATTATAAAATGCTCCTTCACTTGTTCTTTTCTGAAAAAAACAATTCCGAAATGAAACAGATCGACCGTAACGGTGACCCGTTCATTGTTTTTTATTTCTTGCCATGCGGCCTTCATTTCTTCCGACCAATAAATATCATCAAAAATAAAAACACTACTTTCTACAGCCTTTTCAAGACATTGTTGAAAATAATTCAATGTTGGAATTTTACGATGATTACCATCAAAAAAAACAAGATCCAATTGTTCAATTTTCTTTAATACATCTGGTAACACCTCATCGAACCCTCCAATCACCTGTCTGATATTTTCCAATTTCAATTTTTTAAAATTTCCTTTTGCTACAGCAGCGATTTCTTCACATCCTTCGAATAGCAATTGTGCATATTTTGAAGGCTTCGCAGAGACATTCGCTATTTCTGAAATGGATCTGGAAGCATTGTTTAGAATACGTGAACCCGCCCCTAGATCAATACAATTAACCGTTTGCTTCGAGAGCAAAAGCTCTTTTCTAATATTTTCAATATTTTTGTAGGAATAATATGCTTTTCTATTATAAATGGTACCAAGCAATAAGTCGAAAACAAAAGGAGAATGAACACCGTGCTCATTCACAGACTTTAACCTGTAAATCAAATAGTTAATAACATAATTCATTGTTTTCACGGAACAAATTTACGTTAAAAAAATTAACCTAAAATATTATCAATAATGGTGCAACCTTATTTGCTCATTTCTCATCTTGAGTATAGAAGGATATGTACAAATTGCTCTTTCAAAAGCTAAATAATTAATATCTTTGCATATTCTCTCCAATATTAAATTCTTAATTTAGAATGAATTAAGCATAACCATTAAGTTTACAATCAATAAAAACATGATCAAAAAAGCAATCGTATTAATAATAGTCACTACACTTTTGAGTTTTGCTCCAAATTCTGCTAGTGCTTCACACATTGCTGGGGGGGAAATTACCTACACTTGTTTGGGGGGAAATCAATACCAGATAAACTTAAATTTATTTGTTGACTGCCTTGGTTATAATCCTGGTGCTACACAACCTATAAACTTCACTAGCACATGTGGAGGAACAGCCTCACTTACCGTAAACGTTACTCCAGCAACATTAAACGGATTAGAGATCTCACAATTATGCCCTTCTTCTTTACCCTTAAGTACATGCAGTGGTGGTACATTACCGGGAATGTGGTTATTTAGCTATACAGGTGTTGTCACATTAGCACCTCCGTGTGATACATGGACCATGAGTTGGTCGACATGCTGCAGAAACAGTGCCATTATAAATGTTACGAGTTTCAATATTTACATTGAAGCGACATTGAATAGCGCAACAGCAGCTTGCAACAGTTCACCTCAATTTACAGCACAACCAATCCCTTATGTATGTTTGGGACAAGTCGTAAATTATAGTTATGGTGTTATTGAAGCCGATGGAGACTCACTTTATTATTCATTAACACCGGCATTAGATGCAGCAGGTATTCCCTCTACTTATGCAGCAGGGTATTCAGGAACTTCACCAATCCCGGGAATGACGATTGATCCTGTAACAGGGTTAGTAACATTTACTCCCGGATTATTAGGGAATTTTGTGGTTACTATCCTCGTTCAAGAATACGATGCAGCCGGAAACCTTGTTGGTAGTGTAATGCGGGATATCCAGTTTGTTGTTCAAAACTGTACGAATGTGGTGCCTTCTTCTACAGGTGGTGATATTACCAGTTTTGGTGGAAGTGCGGTTCAAACAGGACCTTACAGCATTGAAATGTGTGCCGGTAATTGTTTCAACTTTACGGCACAATATGATGATGTTAACCCAACAGATATTTTAACCTATATCTCTAATATCTCAGCTGCATTGCCAGGTGCAACAATCACTTCATCAGGCACCAACCCTTTGACATTAAATGTGAACTGGTGTTCTCCAGCTGGAACGATGGGACAAAATTTAACCTTTACAATTACTGTTCAAGATGGAGCTTGTCCATTACAAGGACAACAAACATTTGTGTATAATGTAAATATTCTGGATGCAACAACTGCTAGTCCCGATATTACTATTTGCGGAACACAAACGGCAGCATTAAGTGCCTATGGGGGCAGTGTATTTAACTGGACTGTAGTTTCAGGACCACCGATGACCCCTGCAAATTTCTCCTGCACTTCATGTGCTAATCCTGTAGCATCACCGACAGCTACAACTACTTATCAAGTTGTAAGTAACTTAAGTGGAACCTGCGACAATATTGATTCTGTGACCGTTTTTGTTGTACCTAGTTTTACTTATAACGTAACTCAAAGTTCCACAAACTCTTGTTTACAAGACCCTGTTCAACTGGACGTAAATAGTTTTTCACCTGCAGGAGCATATACGTTCTTATGGACACCTGCAGCCAACTTAAGCAGTGCAACCATTGCAAATCCTATTGCGACATTTATTGCACCGGGAACTTATACATATACTGTTACAGTAACCAGTCCGTTTGGATGTGTGCAACATACAACAGTTTCTATTTATGCTGCCCCTGCTTTTGCACCTCAAATTACTGCACATAACGATACCACTTTTTGTGGGGGTGGTACCGCTAATTTAAGTGTTAGCTTTAACGGAGGATCTGCTCCACCGACTTGTGGATTAAGTGCTACCGGAGGATGCTCAGGAGCTGCTTTTGCAGGAACGGTAGGGACAGGAACAACAGCAAATACATCAACAACATGGCCAGCTATTTTTGGTAATTGGTATACATCTGAAAAACATCAAATGTTGTTCACTGCTGCAGAATTAAATGCTGCAGGAATAACCGGAGGGAAGATCGACCAATTGGATTTCAATGTAACAATGATAAACGGTATTACTGCTTATCACCAATTTACTGTCAAAATGGGTTGTACCAGTTTATCAGCCCTAGGCACCACAAGGGAATCGG
>JAPLDC010000479.1 GCA_026391935.1 Bacteroidota bacterium
GTCCCGAAGGTATCACTTTCGGATTGAATGAAGTCATAAAAGGATGGACCGAGGGGATTCCATATTTTAAAAAAGGAGGGAAGGGGAAATTAATTATTCCTGCTGATCTAGGTTATGGAAGCGACGATTATAATGGCATTCCCGGAAATAGTGTTCTGATTTTTGACATTAAACTTATTGATGTACTTTGATTCAACTGTATAAAAAAAATATAATTTTTCAAACTTCTGTTTTTGCTAAATTAATTTATTCAATATTTATCCTGTACTTCAATTGGTTAGCATATTCACGACCTAATTTATTTCCATAGTCTTCATACGACTTTTTTGCCCATTTCAGTGCCTCTTCTGTTTTTCCTAATACTTCATATCCAACAGCTAAATTTAAACAGGCTCTCCCTGCATTTTTGCCAGATGACTTGTCGGCAATATCATTCCAAACAAGAATGGCTCCTTCCCAATCTGCAACTTCTGATTTTCTAAATCCTGTTTTGAATTGTTGTTTATATGCTCCCTTTCCTCTTTTAAACATTTCACGTTTAACATAATAATAGCCAGGTATAAACCGATTAACGTATTGTCCTCCTGCAGCATAAGCTGTTTGTGGCAATGCTTCAGGTGGAGGAATGTTTAGTATCCCGGTTGAATTAAATGTCAGATAATTACTTGTTTGAAACTGATCAATTATTTTTTGATTTAGTGGATCATACATTCTCCAATAGCTGCTAACATTCATTCTGATCTGGCTGGGAGGCTTTGGAGCATCAATTGTACCTGAAAGAACGTTGTTAATCTGGTTCGTTACACCACTCAATAGTAGATCGGAGTTTGAATCAAACATCTCTAATACGAGTAAGGCATCTGCTTTTGTTGAATCGCAAATTTGTTTTACTCTGCTCCAATCTAGTGGGTCTGGGGTTGCTCGTGTGCCCGTTCCTATTAGTCGGCTGGTTGCAGGAAATACAATTGTAATTCCTTTATAGCCATTTAATCCGTCAAACACAGCTTTGATACATTCGTCTGAAGCCAATTTGTCGGAGCCCGCTATTTCACCTGTTAGGATTGCTTCAGTTATTGCGTTGCCTTTACTTTTAGTATCTTTTGGCGAAAGAGATCTGTTCACAACAGCTATGGTTTTTATGTTATCTGGGATTACAGCATTTGGCTGTGTTGGATATTTTAATTGTACATATCCATATTTTGAACAACTGCTTGAGAGTATACTTACACAAATAATAAAAAGGTAATAGTTAGTTTTCATTGATTTTATATTTGTAATAGTGGGGAAATCAAATTTACAATTATTTTTGTGAATATTATTTCAATAATTTAAATGCGGAACCGATATGTTCTATAATATCAGAAGCAATAATACTTTCTTCTGATATGTTTTGAGCAGCGATATCTCCTGCTAATCCGTGAATATAAACTCCTATAATGCAAGCGTGTTCTGAAGAATAACCTTGCGCTAATAGTGAAGTGATGATTCCTGTCAGAACATCACCACTGCCGCCTTTTGCCATACCTGGATTTCCTGTTGAGTTAAAATGGATCTCTCCATTCGGAGAAGAAATGGATGTATGTGCACCTTTTAAAACAACGAAAACAGAATATTTTTTTGAAAAATTGCTCTGCAATTTCAATCTTTCTGAACTGTTAGCCGACTTTCCTGCTATGCGTTCGAATTCTTTCAGGTGGGGAGTGAAAATGCTGTTTTTGGGAATATTAATAAGCCATGTTTTATTTTCTGAAATCATATTTATTGCATCCGCATCTAATACTAATGGAATAAAAGAGTTCTGAATTAATTTTTCAAGAAAAATTTGAGTGTGCTTATTGTTTCCCAATCCCGGACCGACAGCTATTGAATTATACATATCAATTATGATATCATTAGAAATGTAATTTAATTCTGGATCGGCTTCTGTCATAGCTTCAGGAACGGTCGATTGAATTATTTCATATCCACATTTAGGAATACGCATCGTTAAAAGACCTGTTCCACTTTTAAGACAAGATTTTGCAGCGAGAACAGCTGCTCCAATTTTTCCATAACTGCCCGCAATAATTAATGAATGTCCGAAATTGCCTTTATGTGCATATTTTTCTCTCTTCTTTATTAATGGAACGATATCTTCTTTTGTAGTAAAATAGTTTTGAACATGAAGTCCATTTGTAAATTTTGAACTCAATCCAATATCTAAAATATGGAAATCTCCAACATATACGAATGTTTCAGGATACATAAATGAAGTCTTTGGAAATTGAAATGAAAGTGTATGGGTTGCTTTTACAACTGAATCGGTTTTGTCATTTAATGAATCACAATATAAACCCGAAGGAAGGTCGATTGAAATTATTTTCTTACCTGAATGGTTAACAAGATCAATTATTTCAGAGGCAAAGCCTTCTATCGGCTTATTTATGCCTGAACCAAATAGCGCGTCAATTAGTACACTTTTGTCATTAAGTAAAAAGGCTGTTTGGAAAGATTCGATGGAATTAATTTCATCAATACACGAATTGCTATTAGAAATTAGTTTTAATTTTTCAAGGTTGGCATTAAAATCTGAGGTGCGTTTTTTTGAATAATTAATGATGAGTACTTCGATCTTATAATGATTTTTTTTAAGTAGTCGTGCAATTGCTAATCCATCACCGCCATTATTTCCTGTTCCGCATACTATTTTAAATTCGTATTTATTGTCGAATTTCTCTTTTATCCAGTTTACACAAGCTTCAGCTGCATGTTCCATTAAATCCAATGAGGAAATTGGCTCATTCTTTATTGTGAATGAATCTGCTGTGCGTATTTGATCAACTGTAAGTATTTTCATTTGACAATTGTTAAGAAACTTTATTTACGATTAATTATTAAGTTTTACCATTTTTTTGTCCTATTAACAATCAAATATAGGCAGACAAAATAGAATAGTTACAAATCGGGCATTCTGAATTTTATCTTTTAAAGTTCAGCTGTTTTGTTAACGCTACACTTAAACCCTTGCCTTCATAAAAAGGATTATTTGCTCCTGAGCCCTGACCATTTGAAACATGCATCCACTTACAACCTATATTTATTGAATAATTTTTATTTATTCTGTATTCAAAAAGTATGCCCATTCTCCACATAAAATTGTAGATATCGCCACCGTATGGAAAATTTTTATTATAAAAAATGATTCCGACACTTGGTGCTGCAAATAGTGTAACTCGATTCATTTCAAAAATAATTTGCTGAAAATGAACTATCGGTCCAAATCCTTCTGCCGATGATTCATGATAAATAATTGAAGGATTCTGTGTATTCCAATCTTGTATTTTGCCCTTGGCACGAGTTGCTGTCAGACCAAAATAAATTTCAAATTGTGGATTATTTAAATAGTGTGTCATGAAGAAAACATTGAAGGAGGTAGTATTAATTTCATTACCGATGTTCGAATGCCAAACATATTCCGGACTTAGTTCAATTTTTGCCTGAATTATTTTGGATGCTTTCGGTTGTGTGTTTTGGGCATTCAAATGATTTATATTCAATAGCAATATCAATAGATACAAATTTGTGCCAGATAAAAAGGCTTTAATACTTCTTATCGATTGGGATTTAAGTTTGACGCGAATACAAATTGCTGTATACATACTTTTAGTATGGAATAATAGGATGAAGAGCTGTCGCCAAATTATTCTTAATTCAAGTATCAAAGAATGAAATGAATCACTGAAAATAGTGATGCTTGTCACAAGTAGAATATTTTTGAGCTTTATTTTTATAATTCTATTTACTAGCTGTGAGCTAGATCATTGAAGATCTTGATAGTCCGCATTTTTTGTAATTTTCTCTTAAAATATATTTGTCATAAAATGACAATCATGGCTATTAAAACTATTTTGGTTCCAACAGATTTTTCGAAGACTGCGGCTAATGCGTTGAATTATGCAGTAAAGGTTGCTGAAAAAACAAAGTCGAAAATAATATTATTACATGCCTACCAAATAGATCTCTATTCGCCTGATCTTCCTGTGGAGTATTTTAATCAAATAAATTCATTAACAAAAGGGAATTCTGAAAAGCAACTTGTTTCTCTCATTTCTAAGGTTAAGAGATCGAGTAAAATTATAATTGATCATATTAGTATTGAGTATCCAACTGTTGGTTGTATTTTAGAGACTATCGTCAAGAAAAAAATAGACCTTGTCATTATGGGGACAAAAGGTGCTAGTGGGATAAAAGAAATATTCCTTGGAAGTGTTGCCGGAGAAGTTATTGAAAAAGCAAAATGTCCTGTATTAGCAATTCCATTGAAAGCTTCTTATACCGGTTTGAAAAGAATCACCTATGCATCGGATTATCATTCCAGTGATATAACTATCTTGAAAAAGCTTGTTGAAATAGCAAAAATATTTAAATCAAAGATTAATGTACTTCATATTGCAGTCGCTGAATTCACCATGGATTCTGAAAAGGATATTTTGAAAACATTTATTAATAAAGTGGACCGAAAAGTGGAATATAATAATTTAACATTTCAAATACTTTATGGTAAAGATGAGGAAAAGGAGATTGAAAAATATTTAAAAAGTAAAACAACAGATCTTTTGTCCATTTCTACCAGAAAGCGAACTTTGCTGGAGAAGTTTTTGTCAAAAAGTATAACTAAAACTCTTTCTTACCACACAATAATTCCTTTGCTTGCGTTTCATTACAAAAAGAGTTCTGTTGTGTTTATTTGAAATTCTAAATAGCATTTATAGAAGACACATGAAATATTGTCTCAATTAATAATATAAACAATGAAAGCTATAACTTCAATGAAAACAAACGAACTTCTGAAACAGTTTTATAAACAACTTGGTAGATTATTATACGCAATTGCCAAGGTTGACGAAAAGATCCAAAAGAAGGAAGTAGAAGCATTAAATGAATTTGTTTCGAAAGAATTAGCTTTTTTTGAAACCTCTACTGATTCTTCTGGAATGAATCAGGCTTTTTATACTTATTTTGAGTTTGAAGAATGTATTAACAAAAAAATAAGCATAGAGGAAGCTCATGCTTCTTTCGTAAATTTTTTGGATGCTAATATTATTGACTTGGATTTTACTTTGATTGAAAAATCAATTACGGCAATCGAGAAAATTGCCGGAGCATACAGAAAAATCAATAAGAAGGAAAAACAATTAATTAATACCACCAAGAGCCGGATCAGGAGTTTGATAGATCTTTTTTGAAATGTAATTGAATATCAGATTGTTTGAGGAATACAGGTTGCGTTATGATTAAATATACTATTACACTTATTATACCTGCAAAAAAGCACCAGACGGAAATTGCATATTCATTATAGAGCATTGCGGTAATTAGAAATGAGCTGAATATTAAAATACCGAATAATTTCATTCCCTTAATACTTGAAAGAAAGGGAGGAATTATTGTTGGAATAATGTATAATATTCCTTCTATTTCTCTGCCAATATGAGGGAAATTTAGTTCATAATAAATATGATAAGCTTTGACTTCAGCCGTCACATCAAATAAAAAAAGACAGACCAGATGGTAAAAGGATAAAAGACTTCCAAATACTAAAATCGTATATAACTTCTTTTTTTGTTTCTTGGATTTTTCCATTAAGATTATTGTATAAGGAACCCAAAATGGCCACAGTACTTGTGCAATGACAATAAAGCTGTTTATTGATAATTGATGTATTGAAAAATACTTATTGTTGGTAAAGGATAACCATACAAAACCCTCACAAAATTGCTGAAAGGCAAAAATCAATGGAATGCACGCAAATGCTAATTGGGATCTTGTTTGAATGTTTTTTATAGCAGCTACTCCCGCTAATGAAAGTATTGCACTGGCTCCAAAACTTGCTTCCGTTGAAAAACACATTTATTATTCTTTTTATTGATACTAATTTTTATGAAATTCACAAAAATGCAGATCTGTAGTTTTTTTGCAGTATTAGTAAATTATTTTTCATGGAATTTATGAAAGAATTCTCTTTGTTCAAATGTATCTGCAAATAATACTAAATGTAGTGCTATCTGTCAATCTGAATATTGATTGTAATCAATATTTATATATCATGCTTGATTTTATTTATATGACAATATTCAGAGTCTATTATTGCTTGATAATGTCTGTGCTTCATTTTCTAAAAAATTGTGATAATATTTATTTCCGTTATTTCCTCCAAATAATATATAGTAATTAAACATCATTACTTCATAATTGAAATCGAGGTATATCCAGTTACTAATTTTTTTATATGCATGAGATCTTATTTTCCACTTTTCCGAAACAGGGAATAAATAGGTGTTAAAAGCAGAAAAGTCCTGAAATTGATATGTGTGAATTATTTCATGACCAAAATTTTCATATAAATAGGGGTTGTAAAATGCTGATCGGAATAAGAGACCATTTGTACTTGTGATTGCAGCAATTAGTGTATCATGATTTATTATTGGAGTATAAAATATCGGGGTGCCTGTTTGTAGCGATTTTTTTAAATCAAATTTTCCGGTGCCTGCCAAATAGATCATACCAGAAAAGGAAGTCGGCATTACTTTGGTGTGGAAAATGTTGCTATGCATTTCATATTCCAGTCTGATAAAGCCAATATCATAATGCCATATTGCTCCAAATTTTCTATTTGCTGCAGCATTTTCTACAATTGAATTCCCTGCATTATACATGGTTCTTGAAAGCCAGGCATATCCTAATTCATGTTTGTTCCCAATTAATGAAGTTGTTTTTTTTCCTCCATACATCACTGCTCCTCCAAATGCCCCTATCAGAAAGTTTTTTATAAAGACTTTTTTATATTTCTCATTTTCCTTTTTATTTATGATTGCCCCGATTCCACCTGCAATACCACCAATTACGGTATTAAATACAGCTGATTGAATGTCGTAGTTTTGTGCCTGTGTCTGAGTAGAAAGCGTTGAGGAAATTATTAATATGTATACAACTGTTATTTTAATTGATGTTTTTGATCTCTGCGAATCATTGTGTGTTATTTTATTTTTGTGTCTGACTGTTTTTCTGTCTGACTGTATTTCTGTCTCTTTCTTTCTTTGT
>JAPLDC010000131.1 GCA_026391935.1 Bacteroidota bacterium
TGAATTCGAATACCATTTTTCAAATTACTAAATTGACAATTAAGCAAACATCTAAATAACAAAAATAAAAAAGACGCAAAGGAAATTTTCTGCGTCTTAAATTCTTTATGGCATAATATTTTGAAGTTATTTCAGATTATGATAAACAGTTTGAATGTCATCATCTTCCTCTAATTTCCCCACGAGCTTCATAACTTCCTCCACATACTCATCGCTCAATTCTACCGTTGAATTAGGAATTCTTTCCAACTCTGAACTGATGATATTAAATTTCTTTGCTTCCAATGCTTTTTGCATATTTCCAAAGTCGGTAAAGGCTGTATAGATCACAATTTCTTCTTCATCACTTTCAATTTCATCGGCACCAAAATCTATTAATTCAAATTCCAGGTCTTCTAATACCACATTTTCATTTTTAATGCGGAATACACCTTTTCTATCAAATAAGTAGTCGAGTGAGCCTGTTTTGCCTAATTCTCCACCATATTTATTAAAGTTCATCCTGACATTTGCAACAGTACGAGTCGGATTATCAGTAGCACATTCAATTAAAATAGCGATACCATGAGGTCCTTTCCCTTCATACACCATTTCTTCCAGGTTGGAGGAATCTTTTGATGTAGCACGTTTAATAGCCGCATCAATATTTACTTTTGGCATATTCAAACCTTTTGCATTTTGAATAGCTACTCGTAAGCGAGCATTACCACCCGGATCTCCACCACCAAGCTTGATTGCGATTGCAATCTCTTTTCCTATTCTAGTAAAGCCTTTCGCCATTTTATCATAGCGGGCAAACATTTTATACTTCCGTTTTTCAAATACACGTCCCATAGTAAAAAATTATTAATGATAAATATCAATCTCTCCCAGAGCATTGCTTATGGGCGAATGTTTACAAATTTAAAAAAAAATTAATGATGAATCACTAATTTTTGTATTGAGCTATTTTTTTTATTCCTAATAGTTAAATAATACATTCCATCCGCTAAGTCAGTTGTATTGATTGAAATGGAATTGTTTTCGATGTCAAAAGATTTAATTTCTTTTCCTAAAATATCTGTTATTATAATATTGCTTGGCTTAGAAGTTAAAGTGCTTTTCATGCTTATGTTAACATTATCTGATGCAGGGTTTGGGTAAATAGTAAATTCAGAATTTTTGCTAATCTCTTCTTTTTCAATTCCTGTTAGAACAATATTGTCAACAGAGGTTGCAAACCCTAAAGTGTCAGTTTTGATTAGGTAGATATCTCCCAAAAAATTATTAAAACTATTGGTATATCCACAAATGATAAAGCCATGATCTTTGGTGGATTCGATTGAATACCCAATGTCGTGATTGCTAAAACCGAATGTTGTAGCATTGATCCATGAGAAGTCATATTTAAGCATAGAGAAAAAAACATCTCCATTGCCCGAACCATCTCCACCTGTAACAGTTTTTCCGGTCATCCCGATTCTTCCTGTTGCATCTTCTGTTATTGATTCTATATTGTCAAATGCAGGTAAATATGTTTGATACATTAAGCCAACTGTAGCTCCTGAGGTTGCTATTTTTAAGATGATCCCGTCCGAACTTGTACCAAAACTTTGAGATTCGCCTCCAATAATATAGCCTCCATTTATACTTTCCAGAATATCATTTCCATAATCGAGTTTAGGTCCGCCAAATTTATTTGTCCAGGTTGTATCTCCTAATGCATTTGTTTTAATTGTATAAATATCACCAAGCGTATCTCCTAAACTTTTGGATGTACCTGTAATAATATACCCGCCATCAGACGTCTGAACAACTGAATTGGCAACATCTTCTTTTATTCCTCCATATGTTTTTGTCCATACTGTATCACCTGTTGAATTTGTTTTTATCAAATAATAATCTTCATCACCTTTTCCGAAACTATATGTTGATCCGCATAAAATATAACCACCATCGGATGTTTGTTCAACACAACTTCCGAAATCCCAGTCTGAACCGCCGTATGTTTTGAACCATTGAATGTTAAATGCTGTATCCATTTTAACTAAATAGAGATCATATCCTCCTGCACCGAAACTATTTGTATAACCAAGAAAAACATACCCACTATCTTTTGTTTGTCGGATACATTTTCCCTGATCGATATTTATTCCACCTATTGTTTTTTGTCCGTATGGAATGCCCATTGAATCTGTTTTTACAATATACATATCCGTATTTCCGCTACCGAAAGTACTTGTAGAGCCCCCGATCACATATCCTTTATCAAAGGTCTGTTTTACAGAATACCCATAATCATAACCGGAATTACCAATTACTTTTCTAAATTTTACAGGTGTCTGTGATCTTACAGTAATTTGGAAACTAATAAAAAATAGAAAGATGAATAATGATCTTAGCATTTTAACAATTTTATGATATTATAATATTGCACGTCTGATCTTTATCAGATCAGTCATTAATTTTTCAAAGTGATCGAGGTGAAGCATATTTGCTCCATCTGATTTTGCTTTTGCAGGATTTGGGTGCGTCTCTAAAAATATTCCATCAGCACCAACTGCAATCGCTGCTTTAGCAATAGTACCTATCAATTCCGGTTTGCCACCTGTTACACCACTTGTTTGATTTGGTTGTTGTAACGAATGAGTAATATCCATTATAACAGGAACATTGTTTTTTTGCATTTCAGGAATTCCTCTGAAATCAACTACCAGGTCCTGATAGCCTAAAAATGTACCGCGTTCTGTTAACATGATATTCGGGTTACCTGATTCACGAACTTTGTCGACTGCAAATTTCATTGACTCCGCAGAAAGAAATTGTCCTTTTTTTATGTTCACATATTTTCCTGTCAGAGCAGCTGCAACTAACAGATCTGTCTGTCGGCAAAGGAATGCCGGGATCTGTAACACGTCTACGTATTTCGCTGCCATTGCCGCATCTTCATGTGTATGAATATCGGTAAGTGTTGGAATATTAAAATGTTTTCCAATTTTTGAAATTATTTCTAATCCTTTTTCATCGCCAATTCCTGTAAACGAATCTAATCGCGACCGATTCGCCTTTTTGAAAGAGGCTTTGAAAATATAAGGTATGGCAAGTTCAATTATGGATTAGGA